>JAYUYR010000235.1:0-4320 GCA_043752405.1 Sphingomonas sp.
AGCATCACGACCTGGCGGATCAGCTCCGGCGACGAATGAAAATAGCGAAAAGGGCTGGCAGGCCCGGGTTTGTAGCGGCGCATGTGCGCGCGCTAGCAGTTCGTCACAACCGGGGACAACTTGCCCTGACAGAACCTCACGCTTCGTTCTTTATCCGATCCACTTTCGTTTCAGCCGAAAGCAGTCGCTGGCATGAGCGTCGCATGCCCCAGGCAGGCAAACGAACCAATTGCTGGTTAGTTTGACAGTACCGATCGAGCGCACCTTCATATTCGGCTCTGATATCCGTTTTCAAGGTTTTACGTCGCGAGAAATTTGCAGGCTTGGGCTTTACAATGGCTTGTTGTCGAAGCCAGTGATCGGCTAACGGTAAAACGTGCGAAAGTTTAAGCATCAAAACACCGCCGGTTTGACCCTCGCTGCATTAATATTTTGCGCATGGTTGTTCGTGCATGTGTGGGCCATGTTCAGCTTTCGTATCGACAGCGTTAATTGGTGGCTGGTTCCCGCAATTTTCGCGCTGCAATGTTGGTTGTCAGTCGGGATGTTTATTGTTGCACATGATGCGATGCACGGATCGTTGTGCCCAGCGAACGTCCGGTTGGGTGAGTCCGTTGGTGCGATATTGCTGTTCCTTTATGCCGGCTTCGGGTGGCGGCGCATGCGCAATGCCCATTTTGACCACCACCGATATGCTGGCACCGATCGCGATCCGGATTTTAACTATGAGAATGCGGTTGATTTTTGGCCCTGGTATTTTCTTTTTCTGAAGCGATATTTTGGGATCGGTTCGATTATCTGGGTTTGGACTGTTGTGCTCACCTATTATTTTGTGATGGATGTGCCACCTCAAAACATTGCATTGCTTTATGGATTTCCGGCGATAGCATCATCGTTACAGCTATTTTATTTCGGCACTTACCGTCCGCACCGGACTGAGGCGTTGACCTTCGTCGATCGTCATCAGGCCCGATCCAATAACTATGGCACCGTGAGGTCGCTTTTGACCTGTTTTCACTTCGGTTATCATCATGTGCATCATCTCGCACCTGCGACGCCTTGGTGGGCGTTGCCAGCACTTCATCGCGAACAAGTTTTAAGTCAGAGATTGATATGACAATGGTTGATAAGTTGCTGATTGTCGTCGTTACCGTGATCGCCATGGAATGCGTCGCATGGTCGGCACACAAATACATCATGCATGGATTTGGCTGGAGCTGGCACCGCGATCACCACGAGCCACATCAGAACTTGTTAGAATGTAACGACTTGTTCGGGGTTATTGGTGCGACGGCGGCAATCACGTTGTTCACATATGGGTATTTTTACTCAACACCATTGTGGTGGGTTGCAATGGGCATCACGGCCTATGGCACGGTATATACAATCATTCACGATGGTTTGGTCCATCAGCGTTTTTTCCGTTGGGTGCCCAAACGCGGTTATGCCAAACGATTGGTACAGGCGCACAAACTGCACCATGCCACGGTCGGGAAACAAGGCGGCGTTAGTTTCGGATTTGTTTTCGCGCGGGATCCGTTGATGTTGAAACAAGAACTGAAAGCACAGCGAGAAGCAGGAATTGCGATCGTGCGCGATGCTGCGATTTAGCTCAAGAATTTTATCGTCACGGTGATCGATAATCAGCGGTGATTGCGCCGCATGCCGCAAGTTCTTCCTGGTGCCCGACTTCACGCCAGCTTTCGGCGGGGGCTTCGGCTTCCCATTGCTGCATGGCGGGTGTGGAAAGGATAAGATCGACCCACGTCTGCCCCGCCTCACTGACGTCGGGGCCATAAGTGCGGACGCGGTAAGCGACGGGGGCGTAGAAGCGCACGGCGTCGGCCGCTGAAATTTCGGCCATACGGCAGCAAGCGCGGCCAATTCGGAACATCATTACGCATTGCAACAACGCGCTCTTTAAGATGGCACCCAAGTCGCGCCCGCCAATCGACACGAGCGCTTGCGGCGGCACCGCATTACAGTAAGGTCTGCAAAAATAGGACGATAACGTGGCGCGCAAGAATTCTGTAAATTTGACGCCTGCATGTCGCTGAACAGCGACCCGTACGACTGGAAGGGCAAAATCGGTCAGAACTGGGCGCGGGACTATGCACGGACCGATCGAAGTTTTTCGTGACTGACGACCGTCCTTGTCGATCGGACTTGTGCACTTTCGCCCGGTTGCCTGCTCGATATCGGGTGTGGTGCCGGTGAAGCGGCCATAGCCGTTGGCAGAGCAACCCCGAAAGCCGATATTATCGGAATCGACCTTTCAGAGCCGCTGATTGCCGTCGCGCGTCAGCGCGGTCGTCCTTTGAAGAAGGTCCTCTTCGCCGTTGCCGACGCCTCCGCGTGGCACGATCCGATGTTTGTTCCGGATACGCTAATGTCGCGGCACGGCGTCATGTTCTTCGCCAATCCCGTGAAAGCCTTCGCCAACCTCAACGCGTCTTCGCGTCGGGGCGCACAACTGATCTTCTCCTGCTTTCGTGATCGCTCAGACAATGCATGGGCGACCGAAATCGGCAAGCTGGTGGGCACTGTGACCATGCCCGGTGACATCACGGCACCAGGACCGTTTGCATTTGCCGGCAAGACTCATGTCACGCGCATACTCGCAGCCGCTGGATGGGAGAATATCGCGTTCGAACCCGTCGATTGGGACTATGTCGCAGGCGATGGCGCGGATCCCGTTTATGACGCCGTCGAATATTTTCAGAAAATCGGTCCGGCGGCATCGGCATTTGCCGGACTTGAAGGTGTTGAACGTGACAGCATGCTGGGAACGATCACCGACCTGTGCGCACTCAACATTCAAAACGGGCGCGTTGTCTTCAAGGCAAGCGCATGGATCGTGACAGCGCGCGCCGGGTAAGAAGGCTCGCCGCGCGGAGAAAATCGAGACCCGGCCGGGGCCGTTGAAACTAATCGCGCGCCACATGGTTTAACCGGTACGCCAATTCGCGCCGCTCCCCAAAAAGGAATTTCATAATGCATGACATCGTCGATACTGCGGTTGCAGCAGGTTCGTTCAAGACACTCGTTGCTGCCGTTACGGCTGCTGGACTTGTTGACACTCTCAAGGGCGCCGGACCGTTCACAGTATTCGCACCCTCGGACGACGCGTTCGCAAAGCTCCCGGCCGGAACAGTCGACACGCTAGTCAAGCCGGAAAACAAGGAAAAGCTCACCAAGATCCTGACGCTCCACGTTATTCCGAGCAAGGTGATGGCTGCCGACGTCGCGGGCAAGAAGATGAGCCCAGCATCGGTCTCGGGCGAAGCGCTAGATGTTGACGGCACCACCGGCGTCGTGGTCAGCGGCGCGACCGTCACCAAGGCTGATATCGAATGCTCCAACGGTGTCATCCACGTCATTGATACTGTCATCATGCCCAAAGGCTGATTGGCATCACCAGACGAAAGGCAAGGGGCGGCTTTCACAGGCCGCCCCATTGATTTTAGCCAGCCCCGGAACAAACTCCGTCGTGGCCTGTTTCCCGGCAGAAGCATCTGTTCTGGGATCTGAAGGGCTTTGGATATGGGCGCGAGCTCTCGAGCATAGGCACCCAGGATTTCATGAACAAGAAGCTCATTCGCGTCGCCGCCATCGACGTCCCGGCCTGAGCAGCGGATAGTCCGAATATGACAACGAAGCTGTGCCCCGCAAAGCGGAATAAATACGCAATCTTCAGGAGATGCCACAATGCATTATGACCAAGGCAGCCCGGCCGATCTCAAAGAGAAGTTCTGGCACGCGATAACACACTCTTCGCTCGTCATGCTGCAGCTTGATGTCGACCAAGACAGCGCCGCACCGATGACAGCTCAGCTAGACAAAACTGCTAATTCGGCGATCTGGTTCTTCACTAACCGAAACGGTCGCTTCGCGGCGATGGGTTCAGCGACAGCAACCTTTCAGTCAAAGGGTCACGACGTGTTCTGCCGCTTTTCCGGTGTTCTGAGCGAGGAAACGAATCGCGAGCGGCTCGACAAGCAATGGAGTAGCTTTGTCAAAGCGTGGTTCCCCGGTGGGAAAGACGATCCGGACCTGCTGATGATGCGCATGGATTTGGGCGACGCCTCGATATGGGCGGGGGAGTTCGGCGTGTTCAATACCGCTCGAATGATGCTTGGCATGGACATGACCGACAAAATCAAAGGCGGGTATGCAGAAGTGAACCTCTGACCCGCGAAACGCCGGGTGACGACATCGGAACCGGTGCTGTCAGTCTTATGCGAACCCGTCTCTGGTTGACGCACTGATGCTGCAATCGAGATACGCCTAGGCCATGAGGGATTGCCACCCGGCAAGTGC
>JAYUYR010000236.1:0-4308 GCA_043752405.1 Sphingomonas sp.
ACAAACCAGTTTCGCGACTGGTATATGGCCGTCGGGCGCAACGGCGCGAACACTTATATCCCGACGCTTGTGACGCCCTTCGGTCAAGCGAACAATACCGGTCCCTTTACCAATGCATCGTCGTCTTTGACGCTCGGTCCGGTCGCAACGCCGTTTGCCGTCGCGTCGGCGCAGGGCGTAGGCACAGGGCCTAGCCCCAACACGAACAATACGGGTGATATCACTCTCAGCTTCGTGCAGCCGGTAACGTCGGTGGAAGTGCGCTATGGCAATTATCCGTTTCAAGCCGGCGAAACCGCTACCGGCCAGCAGGGCATTGGCATCATGGGCGTTAGCTTTTGCCCTATGCCCCTTATCTCGATGACAAAATCGTCTGCGCCTGTCGCCATAACCGGCGATAACCGCTTCAACATTCCTGGCGCCGACGTTGACTACACACTGACGATTACCAACAGCGGCGGCAGCCCCGTCGATCTCAGCACCACTTCAATAAGCGACCTGATGCCTGCTCAAGTTACTTTTTTCAACGGTGACATTGATCCCGTTACTGCAGGTATGCAGAATTTCTTGTTCACCCCGGGGACGAGTGGACTGACTCTCGCGGGGGGCAGTATTACCTATTTCAACGCTGCCAACGCGTCGATCACGCCGGGGGCGGGTTATGAGCCTCTGGTTCGCTCGGTGCGCTGGGTTCCCCAAGGGACGATGGCAGCAAACTCAACGGCCACAATCCGCTTCCGTGCGCGCATCAATTAAGCGCCATCCACACGGCAATGGCGGCAACCGCGGCGGTGTCGGCACGCAGGATGCGGGGGCCGAGTGAAACGGGAACAGCGCCTTGGGTCGTGCTAATCAACACCCGTTCGGCGTCGTCGAAGCCGCCTTCGGGACCGATCAGGATGGCTGCGGGTCCGGGGTTTGCCTTGATCGCTTCGGCAAACGGCGCACCGCCTTCCTCGTCGGCAAAAAACAATGTCCGCCCCGACAGCGTCGGTAACCAATCGGTCAGGCGCACTTGCGGTGACAGTTCAGGCAGCGCCGTCCGCCCGCATTGTTCGGCGGCTTCGATCATCTGCGCGCGCAGGCGGTCATCCTTGACCTTGTCGACCACCGCGCGGCGGGTTAGCACTGGAGTGAAACGCGCGACGCCTAGTTCGCAAGCCTTTTCTACAACCCAGTCATAACGCGCGCGGCGGATCGGCGCGGCGGCAAGCCACAAGTCGGGCACCGTCTCGCGCGGACGCAAGTGGCCGAGGATGTTGAGGATCAAATCGCGTTTGGCGAGCATCGCAACCTCGGCCAGCCATTCGCCGCCAATGTCATCGAACAATTTCAGTCGTGTGCCGACCTTCACCCGCATCACCGAAATCAGATAATGCGCTTGTGCGCCCTCGATGCGGATTTCCGACAGATCGGAAAGCGGCGTCTCGACAAAGAGGCGAATGCTGCTTTCGGGTGGCCATGACGGGGTTGCGGGCATTGCCCTTCATAAACCTAGCAGCCCGAGTTTGTCGAAGGCCTGTCCTTGCTTTCTCTAGATTGCCGTAAGAAGGACAGTCCTTCGACAAGCTCAGGACAAGCGGACTTTTGTTGGAGACGACCCCCGATACCGAACTACACGGCCTTATCAGCCGGCTCCCCGTGCGCGCCCGGCCCTATGCCCTGCTCGCACGTTTCGACCGGCCGATCGGCTGGTGGCTGCTGTTCTGGCCCGGTGCATGGGCTGTGCTGCTTGCCGGGGGGCTGACAACGCACTGGGCGTTGATCCTGTGGCTGCTGCTCGGAAGCATCGCGATGCGCGGCGCAGGGTGTGTCTATAACGATATTGTCGACCGGGACCTCGATGCGCAGGTAGCGCGGACGCGGAGTCGTGCGTTGGTCAGCGGCGCTGTGTCGCTAAGGGCAGCGTGGGCGTGGCTGCTAATGCTGTGCCTGGTCGGCCTCATTGTGCTGATCCAACTTCCGATGCTCGCGCAGATCATATCGCTAGCGAGCCTTTTACCGGTTGCAGCCTACCCTTTCATGAAACGGATTACCTGGTGGCCGCAGGCTTGGCTGGGGATTGTATTTTCTTGGGCGGCTCTGGTCGGCTGGACCGCCGTGAGCGATGCGATCCAGCTTCCGATTCTTCTGCTCTACGCAGGCAGCGTGGCATGGGTGATCGGCTATGACACGATCTATGCGATGCAGGACCGCGAGGATGACGCGCTCATCGGCGTCCGCTCGTCAGCGCTCAGGATGGGATCGCGGGTGCGGAGCGGGGTGGCGCTGTTCTATGCGCTTGCGCTGGTGTTATGGGCATCGGCGATCTGGCAGGTTCGCCCCGATCCGGTCGCGTTCGCTGCATTGGTCCCGATTGCGCTGCATTTCGGCTGGCAGGTGTTCACCCTGAGCACCAAGGACGGCAGTGATGCCTTGAACAAATTCCGTTCGAACCGTTTTGCCGGATTGCTGATGGCGCTCGCCTGCGCGGTTGTCGGGACGGCCAGCCTTCCCTAAGCGAAAGCGATGCTGACTGCGTACGACGCCCTGAACCGCACCACTGACCTTATTGCCCGCGCCGTTCGTGCCGGAGCCGATGCCGCCGACGCCGTCTATGGCGGCAGTGCATCGCGCCATGTTTCGGTCCGATTGGGCGTGCTCGAAGATGTCGGCAGCGCGGAAGGTGCTGAAATCGGCTTGCGGGTTTTTGTCGGGAAACGGTCGGCCACTGCATCGACGTCGGATTTCTCGATCGCTTCGATTGATGCGCTGATCGACCGTACCGTCGCCATGGCACGGCTTGCCCCCGAAGACCCTTTCGCCGGTCTCGCGCCGCAAGAGTTACTGTCACACGGTCCCTTCACATCATTCGACACCGATGACGGTCAGGACGTTGCGCCTGAAGCCCTGAAGGATCGCGCGCTGGCAGCTGAGGATGCCGCGCGCGCGGTGGCCGGTGTCACCAACAGCCAGGGCGGCTCGGCCGGCGTCGCTCGCGGCGTCAGCGCAATGGCGACCAGCGCCGGTTTTGCAGGCGCGAGTCATGGCAGCAGCCACAGCGTCTCCGCCAGCGTCCTTGCGGGTGACGGTGCCGATATGCAGCGCGACTATGCCCATCATTCGGTGCGACACCTGAGCGACCTCGACGATGCTGCCGTGATTGGGCGTGAGGCGGGCACGCGCGCCGTGGTGAGGATGAATCCCGTACGCCTGAAAAGTGGCCCGATGACCGTCGTCTTCGATCCGCGCGTCGGACCGTCGCTGCTGGGCCATTTACTTGGCGGCATTTCGGGCGGCGCGATAGCGCGCAAGACGAGTTTTTTGCTCGACGCGCTGGGCACGCAGATATTCGACAATGCAGTGACCATCATCGACGATCCGTGGCAGCAACGAGGTTTCCGCAGTCGCGCCTTCGATGGCGAAGGGCTCGCGACCCGACCGACCACGATCATCGACCATGGCGTGCTCACCGGCTGGATCGCCGAAAGCGCATCGGCGCGCCAGCTCGGCATTGCCCCCACGGGTCACGCCACGCGCGGCTTATCGGGGGCGCCGGGGGCCAGCGCGACCAATCTCCGCATGGAACCCGGCACTGTCACCCCCACGACATTGATGGCTGACATTGTCGATGGTTTTTATGTGACCGAACTGATCGGCATGGGAGTCAACGGCATGACCGGCGATTACAGCCGGGGAGCATCGGGGTTCCGGATCGTTAACGGCGAACGAGCCGGGGCAGTGTCGGAAGTGACGATTGCAAGTAATCTGAAGGATATGTTTGCACGGCTTGTCCCGGCGAACGATCTCGTGCTGCGCTACACCACGAACACGCCCACGCTTCGCATAGACCAAATGATGGTGGCGGGTGACTGACCTGCTCACCCAAGTCAGCCAAGCCGCCAGCGCTGCTGGGGCAATGGCCTTGTCGCGCTGGCGCGGCGAGTTTGCGACGTGGGATAAAGTGCCGGGGCATGTCGTCTGCGACATCGATCTGGCCGCGAATGATATGCTGCGGTCGGCCCTTCGCGATCTCGATCCGGAGGCGGGCTGGCTGTCGGAAGAAACCGCCGACAGCGCCGAACGGCTGATGCGCAGCCGCGTCTGGGTGGTCGATCCCATCGATGGCACGCGAGATTTCGTGCGCGGACGCCCGGGCTGGTGTGTGTCGGTGGCGCTGGTCGAGGGCGGTCGGGCAATGCTTGGCGTGCTCGATGCCCCGGCGCGAAACGAGCATTGGGTGGCCGAGGCAGGCAAGGGCGCGACGCGCAACGGCCTGCCGCTGCGGGCAAGCGCGCGCACTGAACTTCCCGGCGCGCGCGTCCCTGC
>JAYUYR010000237.1:0-10590 GCA_043752405.1 Sphingomonas sp.
CCGGACGGGTTCATGCTCATCGTCTCGGATGACGGGGCAGGTATGCCCGAGGACTTTGTCGATGGGACGGGACATGGGCTAGGGATGAAAGTTGTCAAGGGTCTGGCTGATCAAGTCGGTGGGAAGATTAAAATGCCCGCAACCGGCGAAGCTGCGAAGTTCGAGGTGCCGATCCCGTCGAAGATCGTCGTGGCGACAGCAAGAGATTGAGCAAAGTTCGCGTCTTGGGGAACGACCGTTCTACGACACTGCCTCGCGAAACCCGCCTGGCCGCTTTCCACCACCTCCTGCCGTTTGATCGCAAGCTGAACCGACGGCAGCTCTAAGGGCCATCGGAACCTGAGCTAAACGTCCACAAAGTTGGCGAAAGCCGACCGGGAGGTCCCAGAACCAAATGCCGTCAGGCGGGAACGCGGCCCAAAAGCGGTCCTGCGGGTTGATGCTCATTCCGACAAACCTGCCATTTCCATGAGCCGATTTCCGCAATAAACTTCAGTTTTTCAACTCGCGGTCGAGAAAGTACACGGCCGCTGTATCTGCTCGCAGCCAGCTATCGTAACGCAGGAAGCCGTGGATCTCGTTGGGCAGGATCAGTTCCTCGTAGCGGATCCCGCACCCTCAGCCGTCTCGCCAAGTCGACGGTCTGGTCGAACCGGACATTGCGGTCATCATCGCCGTGGATCAGCAGCACCGGCGACCTCCATCCCGCGATAGATGCATCGGGCGAACTTTCGAACACGCTCTTCATGGCAAGGTCGTAATCGCCCTGTTTGTAGCGTTGCGGCTTGAACGTACAATGTCACTCAGTCACGTCAGGGCCCGACTTTCCGCTCATTCGCAGTTGGATCTCGGTTGCCACTTTGTCAGCGGCAGACAACAGCACAGTGTCGAGCTGATGAATGTATCTGCTTGTAACAGAGCCCGCCCGATGCCCCAGCAATGCGGCAATTGTTAGCTCACTGAAGCCTAGATCGGTGGCTGTAGATGCAAACGAATGTCTCAAAGTATGCGGCGTTACCCCGCCAATGCCCGACCGCTCGATGACCTTCGCCCATGCGTTAGATAACCCGCCAAAGGTTTCGCCCTGCCTCAGAGGAGCGAGAACATATTGGCAGTCCAGCTTTCGCTCGATGCTTTCAACTACATCAAGTGCGGGTCGGCCTATTGGCCTGACAGAGGCCCCCTCTTTGCTGTCTGACAAACGGAAACATTGAGCTGCTCGATCAACTTCTTCCCATTTGAGCTTTATGATTTCGCCAGATCGACATCCGGTCAGCGCAATCAGCCAAATGGCAGCAGGGCCCTGAATCGCCCCTTCATGCTCCAGTGACCTGATCGCGTTCCCCAATTTTGCATACTCATCGGGTGCAAGCCTCCGTATGCGCTGATTGTCTGACGGACGTTTCACTCCGCGGGCAGGGTTGGCTGCGATTACGCCCTCGGAAACGGCGAACGACAGCAGGCCACCAAGCAGCCCCGCAGTGCGGGACGCAGTGCCCGCGCCGCCCTTGACGACTGCCTTGCCCCGCAAGTTGGCCGTCTTTTCCGTGACTGCGGTCTTGCCCGTCGAAATGTCTCTAAAGAATCGATTGATATCCGCTGCTTCAATGTCCCGAACCAGCCTGTGTCCGAGCAGAGGGATGATGTGGCGCGCAATACGCCCGCGGTCTGTATCGATCGTGCTTCGCTTTTTCGAACGTCCTCGCTTGCCTAAGATAAGCCCCCGGTCCGCAGCGTCGAGATACTGTTTGCACAGCTCACGAAACGTGATGGCCTTGCGGGCATTCGTCCTCTCCAGGGCCGGGTCTTCGCCGCTAGCGGCTTTACCCATCATTGAGATGGCGAGTTTTCGCGCTTGATCGGCCGTAAGCTTACCATGTCTTCCGATCGTCAGGCGACGGCGAGTCCCCGCGGTATTGCGGTAGTCGACGAAATATGTGCGCTGACCGCTAGGCAATATGTACACGCCGAACCCCGGCAGTTCACTGCACCACAATGTATATTGAACGCTGCGCGGTGATGCAGCTTCAAGAAGGGTCTTTGTCAACTTTGGCATATCGCAAGCTACCATAAACTCACCAGATACTCACTACAAAACGTGGTATCTGAAAGAAATGGGGAGTAGGTGAGAGTGGGCACTTATCCCCTAGTCTGTTGTAAAAATGAGACTTATAGGAAACGATAGTAAACTGGAGAAGCAGGTAGTCCACGTGACACCTGCCCTCCGAAGGCAGGGGTCGGGGGTTCGAATCCCTTCCGGTGCGCCAGATTTATTATTAGCTTACGGCTGGCAGAGTGGAGATGCGGCAGTAGTTCGTTATTCCAGAACATTCCGGCAACGATAGCCAGCCGTGCTGGGGCTGGACCTACGGGCGATGGCCGTTAAAGTCGATAAGCTAAGCTAATCAACGCCTGAGCTTCGCATTTGTCACGAAGTCCGGGGTTGGCGCGGATCGGGCGGTCCAGATACGTACCACTCACATGTCCTATTGCGACGATCCGGTCGGACAGTTTCGCCGTTACGGTGATATCACCGCCGAGGTTCAGGCTGCTCTCATTGACGACGTAGACCGGAAGGATCACTTCACGCTTTTTGGCAATCATTTTCTGCCGCTGTTTCGGGCTTATGCCGTACATGTGGTTGCCAGTCTTGCGATCGAGCCAGCTCGCCTGAAGCCCGGGCGCAATCGTGACCGGTCCGGTCGGAAAATCTATGGCATATCTCGCAATTGCTTCGCCCCCGTTAAAAGTATCGGTAGCATCCCGACGGTACGAAATGCTCAACGTGCCGTAATCCGACGCGAGTGAAAGGCGCGCACCGATATCGCCTGTAATTTTCTCCCTGTCACTTCCCGTGATGGCCCGCGCGACGCCAAATATATCGAGCGAGGGACGAACTGGCCCGTCCTTGACGGGTTCCAGCCGGAAACCTGCTTCCAGTCCATCGACGTAAAACATCCCCTGGCGTATCGACAGCACCGGGACGGGTGAAATGGTCGTGCCTTCACCTTTAAAAGGTGATCGATAGATCAGTGCGCCAACGCCAACGACGACACGGTTTTCGCTTGGGGCAACGCCGTCCTGCGCCGCCACATCTTGAGCCACTGCCGGCCCGGCGGTTGCCGCCAAGATAAAGGCAACAAGGCGAAATCGATCCGTAAAAAGCTTCACTTAAATAACTCCTGATGAAAGCCGAAAGACAATGTTAATTCCGATCACCGGGGAAGATCGAGTTCTGCTTTTCTGGGAGGTGACTGCAGGACTCGATCTTCGCCCGGTTCGGTTAAGGTCGCCGGCATAGTTCAGTTTCATGCCGGCAACCTTTCCTGGCGATCAATGCTTACGGTCGCTGAGTTCTTGAACGCTCATAAGACATTGATCGTTCTGGTCAGAAGGTAGCGGAGAGTGACACGCGCGCGCCAAAAATCACGGCGTCTTGCTGCTCCTCAGCATTCACTTCACCGGCGATGCGAAAGCCCTCGCCACCGCCAACTAAACGGGCGGCACTTGTCCAGCCGCTTGAACGCTTTTCGGGTGTCAACGTGAATTTGTCGCCATTCTTGAAATTGGCGACCGTCACGCCAGGATCACTGCTGAGTATTTGGCGACGGCCGCCTTCAAGCTCGATGCGCGGGCGGCCAACGCCGTCTTCGACTGTGCCAAAATCATAGGCAAAGGCCAGACCGCCGTTCAAGGCCAGCTCGTCGCTGCGGCGCTTGTCGATTGTCAGGTTGAGCGCGTCACCACCGCCAGTTTCCTGATAGGCTTTTTCGCTCAGCCGGAAATAATCGAGCGAGACCGAGGGACGAAAACTCAAGCGCCCCGCAGGAATGGCGTAGGAGAGCCCACCAGAGGCGGTGAGAAGTGCGCCATTCCATTTACCATCGACAGTCTTCTGGACTGCGCCTTGCAAGTCAGTGCCGACGAAATTGCGGGTGCTTTCAAAACGAATATGGCCATAGCCCGCCTTTGCAAAAGCATGCAGCCCACCCCAGTTACCGCGCCAGTAAATATTGCCTTCGAGCTGACCGGCCGCCATGTTATTGCTGTTTTCGCCGTTGTTGTTTTTGCCGTACATATAGCCCAACGACACCCCGATCTTGCCGACGCCGGTCGAGATTTCGGAGCCCCCGGTGATACCCCAGCCCGACACGTCATAAGCGGCTGAGCTGCGCTTGTCTTTTGAGCTGCTCCAGACATTCTGTTGGAGCCAAAAGCCCCAGCCACCCATGTCGGCCACATAGCTATTCGGGTCTGCAAGGAATCTGGTGGTGCTCCGGGATGCCAGTGTGACCGTCTCAAATGCGCCGCCAGCGTGATCGGGAAGCATCTGCTGAAGCGAAGAACGAAGCTTTTCGCCATCGCGGATTGTCAGCAGGCTGCCAGCCACACGGGCATCCTTATCAACCGCCTTTGCAATTGCATCGAACGCGCTTGCTTCAGATGTGTTCAGCCCCAACTCGGACACTGCCTTGCGCGCGATGATAACCGACGCGGTCCTTGCGGCAGCATCGGTTTGTACACTGCCCTTGAAAAGAAACGGCAACGACACGCTGTCGGTCAGCAACGCCGGAGCGCCTGACAACGTGCCTGCCCTCAGGAATACATATGTACCGGGAGACTGAGCGACAGAGGTAAGGTTAACCAGCAGCTTCGCTCCGGACACGAATTGCGCATCACCTCCGACATCAAGCAAAGTATTGGCCCCGCCAATGCCATTGATCAGAATACCAACAGTTCCTTGTGCACCAACCGACAGTGACCCGAGCCTTACCGTGCCGGTGTTCAGCAACGAAAGCGATCCGCCATTGACCGTCGCTGCAGTGCCCGACGTTCCAATCACCGAGCCTAAGAACTTTGAAGTTCCGCCAATCGACAGGGTACTGGCAGTGTCGGCAAAATCCACGCTGCCGTTGAACGTCGCTTTATCAGCCAGCGACAACTCACCAGCGCCACTGCCGAAGCTGACTGCACCTGAATAGGATGCCTCCGATGAAAGCCGGAAGCGGTCATTGCCTGTACTGAAAATGACCTTACCGGCAATCTTGCCCGCCGATACGTCAAGCAGATCATTGCCGCTGCCAAACAGGATGTTTCCGATAATTTCCGGTGCAACTGCAGTTGCCGACAGCCGGGATTGGGTGATCGTCACACCGGAAGTGTTGGCAGTGAGGTCTAAAGCGATAGCGCGGTCTGTTCCTGCGGCACCGTCAATGGTAATCCTGCCCTGATTCATGATGTTCGAGAGCATTCCAGAGCGATCCAATATGGCTGTGCCGACCGCTCTGTCGCCATTCACCTTTGCAACTATGGCGCCCTTGTTTGTCAGCTTGGTGGTGACGGCACCTGCATCGATCTGGACGGCCACGACGCGCGTTCCATCAACGCCGCCACCCGCGGCACCGATACCGCCGCTTACAAGGATTTCATTAACGCGCGCCAAGTTACCGATGCGAAGCGCAGTGGCATTCTGGTCGAGCGACGTGGCCTCAATCCTGCCATTGACGGTCAATCCGCCTGCGATGGTTACAGCATGTCCGAGACCCCCAATGACGAGGCCATTGCCGTCAACCGATTTGTAAACACCCTGCCCCGAAACCGCTCCGTTGATGACCAATCCATGACCTAGAGGGTCACCCGACAGGGCGCCAATTGTTATTGCACGGTCATTCGCACCAATCTGGAAAGCCGCCGCCGAACCAAATGATGTGACGATTGCGGTTCCTTCGCTGGCATCCTTCACGCCATCCTTGTCTTCATCGTCGTCCTTGGGATCAGCATCCTTGGGCGGCGCATCCAATATGATGCCGCCTGCGACATTGCCACTCACGCGAAGTGCATTGCCACCTTGCAGCAGATCGTCGGCATCGAGCTTGGAAACGTCGTTTGGCAGGGTAACCGAGCGATAGCCTGATGCAGCAATTGCACCTTGGACGCGCAACGCGCCGCCAATGTCTCCCGATAGCAACGCTCCAATGCTATTGGCACCGCGCGCATTGATCGTACCTTCAAGGACGACGTTACCCGAGACGTTGCCTGCCCTGATGCCGACACTGTCATTACCCAACACGTCGATTTTACCGCTGTTGGTCAGATTGCCGGTCAGCGGGCCGTCCAATGCCAGACCAAAGCTGCTGTTGCCTTCGACGGTGATTGTGCCACCGTTGAGAATATTGCCGACATGGCCGGTTCCGACGCGAATGCCATAACGGCCCGACCCTTGCGCAAAGGTGCCGTCGATATCGCCATCCTTGTCGGTGTCTGTAGGGGCATAGGTCTCGTCAATGGTGATGGTGCCGCTGTTGGTGATGGCTGCATTGGTGTTCGCAAGCGCGAGGATGCCGACGGCGTTGTTGGCATCGGTAATTGTTATCGCGCCCTTATTGGCCACGCTGTGATTACTATCCATAATGACAGCAGATCCAGCCGTGAGCTTGATAGATCCGGTCGTATCAATCGTCACACTGTCCGCGGCACCTGAATTTGCGGTTGCTGTTCGCACCGGCATCGTGCGGGCATCCTTGATGACGGTTTCGGCAAACGCGGGGTAAACAGTAATGAGGGCGATGGGGGTCAGGCAGGTAAAGCTCAGCAGATGGCGCATATTGTCCTCATTCAGATCATGATTGCGACAGCCAACGCGACATCGCTTTGGCTTCGTCGACGATAAGACGAGGACAGGAGATGATACCCGTATTCGAAATGTAGCTTTTTTGCTGAAGGTAGACGCGCGGCTCTATCGGAGCGCGGATTTACAAGCCGAAATTAAACCCGATCATGATCGTGCGGGGACGCAGCGGCGTGTATTCGTCGCCATCTGGCAGCGCAAACGGCGTGCCGAGTGCGTATCGGTTGCCCACGGTATCAAATACATTACTGACGTTCACGAACATGTGGCCCCATCCCCGCTCCCATTTCAGCCCAAAATTCGACTGTAGGTAGCCGCCTTGCTCCGCGCCCAGAACTGGCCCGATGCCCAATCGCGACTTGCCGACATAACGGACAGATGAAGCGATTATGAGGTCGCTGTCACGGGAAAGGGGCTGCCGGTATGTAGCCGCCGCCCGTGCGCCAAAACGAGCCACATTGGGCACGGTTAGCAAAAGTGCAGGGGTTTGTTCCGCCGCGGTCGTCAAGAATACTTGCGCCTGCGGCGAAGGGCTGTCCAGGCGGCTGTGACTATATATGAATGCCGCATCAACTGTCAGTCTGTCGGTCGGCTTGGCGGAGAATTGTCCCTGAAACGACAATATGTCACCATCGCCGATATTGGCGGTGGTTGGGAATCCAAGCCCGTCGGTTACGTCAGCCTGGATACCTCTCCAGTCGGTGTAGGCAACGGTTCCCATTATCGCAAAACGATCACGGGCCAGGTCGCCAAAGCGGAACCCGCTTTCGATCGTAGATGTTCGGTCGTTGCGGAAATGCCGTATACTCAAGCCATCAATCGCTAGCCCCCCCGGCCGAAATCCCTGTTGAAAACGGATGAACGCGATCAGATTGCCAAAGGGCGTTGCTGCTATTGCAACAGAAGGAAGAAAGGTCGTTTCGCTCCGTTCAGCCTGCTGCTGAAAGCCAGCCAAATCAAAAAATACCGGAACATCGGATGCGTGGCCCGATAGCTTGGCAGAAGAGATTCGACCACCAACAGTCAAGTTTATGTTTCGGACGATTCCGATTGTCGCTTCCCCAAATAACGCCCATTCGGACAATCGGTTTTCTACACCAGGGTAGGGCACCGACTCGGCAGCGGGAATAAGCCCTCGTTTAAGGCGCGAGACGCTTTGTATATAACTGGCGCCGATCAACCAACCGCCGCCCTCCACATAATCCTTGGAAAGCCTATGCTCTGTGGAAAATAGCGATATCCTGTTTTCCTGTCTGAAGAGCGTCGGTTCATCACGTAACCGCGTTGCATCGTAGTTTTCGACAAGATCATGATAGACAACGCCGATAGAAGACATCAGCCGCATGTCGCCGATGTTGCCGGTGACCCGCATATTGGCCAGCCAGTAATCCGAGCCAAATTTCTGTGCCATCGGGCTGCGCCGAGAAATGCCTTGGAACCCGCGCTGAGCATATTGCGCATCATCGCCGCGGATAGACTGGCCAATGCCTGATAAATCGACCCGCCAGTCATCATCCGGCACAATGCCTATTGCCGCGCGTCCGCCTACGATGTGGGTGCCGTTCACGTCTTTCAGACTGCGGCCGATGTCATCGACATAGCCGCCTTCGCGCACACCATAGCCGAGCAGCCTGACAGCAACCATGTCAGGAACAACCGGAACATTGACAACCATATGACCATCTACGCTTTCGCTGCCATGCGCGGTGCTCGCAATAGCATAGGACGCAAATGCCTCGGTCTGGGATAGGTTAGGGAGATTGGGATTTGCCCGAACGATACCGCCAAGCGAACCTGCACCATATAGCGTGCCTTGCGGTCCTTCGATAACTTCAACCGAACTGATGTCGTAGAGCCTCAAATCAGGATCGGGGGCATTGTAATTGACCCGCATCTCGCCAAAATACTGGCCAACCGTTGCCTGGGTCGGGCCTGTGAAACCAGAATCGGCAATGCCCCTGATAAAGAGTTTGTTGCGGCCTATACCGGCATGGGTGGACGTCACGTTTGGTAACATGTCTAGAATTGCAGCGGTCCCGCCAGCGTCTATCCCGGCGCCAAAGAGCTTTCCGCTAAGGAAGCTCACGGTCGCAGGTATTAGTCTCAACGGCATTTCCCGCTTGCTCGCTGTCACGATGATTTCGACGGGCGCTTCTGTCTCTGGCGCTTGTGTTTCCTGACGCAGTACGCGCTTAGCCGGCCTTGTACTGACCTGGCGTTCGCTGGTCGGCGTTGCGGCCACAATCCGCCAACTTCTTTCATTAATCTGGATCGCGCTTGCAGGCTTTCCCTTCAGCAACCGCCGGATTGCTTCGTCCACAGACATGCGCCCGCGCAAACCTCGTACAGATATACGCGTCACGCTATGATCGGACGTACCAATTGAACTGCCGGTTTGCTGACCCAATTGAACAATTGCGCTGCCAAGCTGGCCAGCCCCGATATCAATGGAAGTTCGATTACTAGCGTCTGCGCTCTCTGCAAATAACAAGGCAGCCATTATGCACAATATGTTAGCGGCGTGCTTCATCTCTCCCCACCAGTATCCAGCCATTTTTCGTAGGTCGGGCTTTTACTCCCAACACTGGAGCGATCTCGGTGAAGAATTGTGCTGGGTCCTTTTTAAGGTTGATAGTGCCGGTAAAGCGAGTCGCTGTGATCTGTGTGGAAACCGCAATCTGCGTGCCTAGTGAACGGCTAAGGTCGGCGGCGATGCGTTCTATTGAAGCGTTGTTATAGATCAGCTGGTAGCGCTGCCAGCTGCCGACGACTGCGGTCGGGATGACAAAGATCTCCGGTGCTTTTCCACGTCCAGCGACGCGAAGTGCTGACCCCGGCTTGAGAGAAACCCTCTCTTTTTCCGGATTGTATATCACCAGTCCTTCCGCGACACCAACTTCGGTGCTCTCTCCGGTCCGGATGATATTGAACACTGTGCCCGCATCCTGAACTACTGCATCGCCAACCCTTACAATGAACGGGTCGCGTTCATTGTGAACGACTGTGAAAAGCGCTTCGCCCCGGTCCAGCACAGCATGGCGAATGTCGTCTTTCGACAAGATGACTTTCGTATCGCCATTCAAGTTAATGCGGCTGCCGTCTTTCAGGGCGACTGTCCGCCGTTCACCCGGCGCAGTTTCGACCGAATAATAGGAAGGCTGTGCCATAAACACCCCGAGGGCGGTCGCAGCCACGAAAGCGGCTGTAACTCCACCGATGCGGGCGACCGGCCAGCGAGTTGAATGGACTAATGCCTCATGCCATTGCCGTTTCCGGGGAGCTGGAATAACATTTGGCAAGATGTTGTCGAGCGAACTGACCCGCTGAAAGGCGGTGGCATGCGCCGCGTCTTCTTCGAGCCATTCCGTCAAGGAAATCCAGTCATCGAAGTCCGCATCACGCGTGCGGATGGTCCAAGCGACGGCTTGCTCCTCTACCAATGAAACAGTGGCCGACATCCAGTATCCTTTAGAAGCAAGACGGAATCATTATGGTCATTCCGTATCGAACTCCTTTTTCAGCGTCAGCATGGCGCGATATGCTTTCTGTAAATGCTTCTCCACGGTCGCCAGGCTGACGCCAAGGTCGCGCGCAATCGTTTTTTGTGCAACACCTTCAATTCGGAACCGCCTGAAAATCGACGTGGTCGGCTCACCTAACGCGTCTAGTACACTCTGCGTACGCTCCAACATCCCACGTGCGACCAAGCTGTGCTCAATCAACGGCTCGTCCGATACACCAGCGCGGTTGCTGCCGCTGGCATCTGACCAATGCTGTTCGCGCCGGGATCGCTGAATGTCGGCGCGGTGATTGTCGATCATCAAATTATGCGCAACCCGGTAAAGGTAGGATCGCGGATTGGCTACCGGGCCGCTCCCCTGTGCCACAGCGCGAAACCAGACCTCTTGTACCAGATCCTCTACATGATCGCCTGCTCCGCGCGCGCGCAGGAAGCGCAAAAG
>JAYUYR010000238.1:0-4277 GCA_043752405.1 Sphingomonas sp.
CCGGGAAGGTCAATCGCGATCACAGTCCGCTGGGCGCTCAGTGGAGACAGAATGGTGTTCCAAGATTGCCAACTGCCGCCGAGCCCATGGATCAGGAGCAATTTTTGACCGGCGCCGCTTTGAACGAAATGCATTTCAAGTGTTCCCGTGATTGTCGTCATCGTTCAACTGCGGGCCCAGACTGAAGGGGCCGACGGTGGAGTCGATTTATTTGATTGCTACCAGCTCACTGGATTCTGTCAGCAACGTGGCACGGTGCCTCTGGCGCTGATAGCAGGCCCAACAGCACTGCACTTACTTCACATTACCCGAGGTGATTCGCCTGGTCGTCATAATGTACATCGGTGGTGTTAGTCTTATGCGCTTCAGCGTCTCTTTCATAAATCGTGCGATTAACAGCACCGGCTTGACGCCTGATGAGGCGATACAAATAAACAATCCTCCCCGCCGTTATATCGGCGGAAAGGATTGCATCACTTAGTATTCAACGAATTTAGCTGAGCGGAAGAGCCAAGCTTGCAGAACGACGCGACCGAAGTGCGCTGCCAACGATGCCGAAACCAAACAGCATCATCGCCCAGGTGGCAGGCTCGGGCACAGCGCCACCAATTGCGATGTTGTCGAACTCAAACGAGTTTTCTGTCGATTGGAACAACGCGCTCTTGATCAACGGACCACCATTCTGAGTATAGGTCACCCGCCCGTTCGTCTCACCACTGATCTGATTGCCGCTTGGGAAGATCAAATCATTGATGATCTGTCCACCGACATAGGTAATTACCGAGTTGTCGGTCAATGTCAGGCTGAGTGTGTTATATGTATCGAGCGATCCCAGCGCGAAGCTGAAAACCGACGTTGGTGCAAAATTGATCTGATACGATCCATCGTTGGGTACGCCGAGTACAGCGCCGAAGTTGCCGGTGCTGCCGAAGTTGGGACGTGCCGACTCATTGGCTACGCTAGTGCTGAAAACCTGAGCATTTGTGCCAATAGAGTCCCCAGCCGCAAAGCCTTCGAAATCCTCGATAACAACGGCACCAATTGGCAAAGTGCTTCCGCCGCCCTGAAAATTGACTGTTACTGCGGCCTGGACCGAAGTCGATGCAACCAACGCTGCGAGTGCCAAAACTATATCACGCATACTTACTTCCCTGTCTTCAACATCTGAATAACGTGCCGGCCACGTTGTGCCATGTGGACGTACGACTCGTCCTCTAGTTCCCCTAACCGAAACACTATGGTTAAAGAACAGTGAATTATTTCTCAAAATGTGTCATAGTGAAACGGGAGGAAACACCCCTGACGCCTTCGACTATTATACCGCTTCTTCACACTTGGCCCTTTTGCGAATTTTATTATAAAATTGGCGCACTGTCTTGAAACACTTGATTAGCGAAGTTGGTTACTTGGTAAAATTGAGGACCCGACGAAAGCCGAAATCGGCGACGTCTTCGGCGAAGATCGCGTCGTCGGGACGCTATGCTCGGCCTTGAACGTTCATCGTACCATCGGCGCTATATCAGTGTTCTAGGTCGTCATATCGACAAGCACGAGCTCAAATGTACCTGCGTCGGCGGTGATAGCAACGTACCTTGGCCAGAATGAATGTTCATACTATGAATCAGGAAAAAGGGGACAATTTCTGCGCACCGTCCGGAGAAAATTATCGTCGTTATTGGCGGTTCATATCTCATTGCGCGTCAGTAGTCGCGAATGCGTTGCATACGCCCCAGCACGTCAAGTTCCTGAATGGCCAGATAATAAAGCACGTCGATAGATATCCAGTTCTCGGCAAGTTTGCCGTCCTGAACCCGATAAAGATCGACGACACGCTGCTCGAGGTCCGCGCCGGTCTGCGAGGGCAACGGGAACTGCCCTGCCTGCCTCATTAGATGGAGCAGATCGACGAACATCGCCGTCTCGACGATAAGTCCGTCGACTCGGTTGAATTCGACAAAGCGCAGAGTCGTAATTTTGCCGGTCGGTAAAATGCGATCCAAGACCGGTCGAACAGCGTCATCAGATAGCCCATCTGGACTACCCAGCGCCCCTCAAAGCCGTCGATCTCGTTGAGACGAGCCATGAAAATATCGGCGCGCCGTTGTAAGCGCGTCATCGCAGTTAGAAATGGCGTCTAGAACATGTCGGCAACCGCCTTTGCGCCAAACTGCTCATTGAACGGGTGCATGCAGCGCCAGTGCCAATCGGGCGCGGTCTAGCGTTTCAAGATATTGACCACGGTGTTGGGCGTCGCGTGTGCCAGTTCGTTGTGATCGTCGTGCACCAACCGTTTCTCAGCCTGAAAGCCGCCCACCAAAATCCCTTTATCCAACTTCGCGCGCTGACCATCTGCACAGGCTTGCAATTTCAAGTATTGCCTACATCTTAACTGCGACGCAAGTCTCTGTGGCATAAGGCCGCGCTGGACACCTCGAGATACTTGGGATCGTTTGGCGCCACGTATGCATGCTCAAATTTGTTCATTCGTTGCCGACTGGGCATTCGGAGGATAAGCGTATTTTCATGAACCTTTATGCAAATCTCTCGATCGAACGGTTGCTTCGGGCTTGGCAACTATGAGCGGCCCGAGTCGACGATCGCGGGGTAGCGATATTGAAGGCACGAAGGCTACAAACCGTAGGCTGACGTCGGAGGACGTTGCCCGCGTTGCTGGCGTATCAGCATCGGCCGTGTCTCGTGCTTTCACGCCTGGCGCGAGCGTTGCTCCCGCAAAGCGGGCGCATATCCTTCGTGCTGCTCGTGAAATCGGGTATCGGCCCAATGTGATGGCACGTGCGGTTGCCACAAGGCGTTCCAATGTCGTGGGACTGATTTTGTTCAACCAGACCAACCGCCACCACCCCGGCGTCCTTCTCGCTTTGTCGCAGGCGTTTTCGACGATCGGGGTGCGCGTCATGCTATTCCTGCTCGAAGATATGGGGGAAATCGGCGCAGTTACCGACCATATTCTGTCGTATCAGCTTGATGGCGTTATTGCCGCTGCCCCAATTCCTAAGGAGCACCTCGAGCACCTTGCAACGGCAGGAGTGCCGCTGCTGTTTTATAACAGGCCGGGTGAAGATGGCGTGGCTTCGGTAAGCTGCGATCATCATGCCTCCGGCGTACTAATAGCGCGTCATGTAATAGCGTCGGGTGCTCGACATATCGCGTTAATCCGGTCCTACGCTGAAGCTTTTGTGGGGAACGAACGCATGCGAGGCGTCGAGGAAGAGCTTGCGCGAGAGGGCGCCAAAGTCGTTGCCGAATACCGTGGCGATTTCGACTATGACCGGGGCGTCGCCGCCGTCATCGAATGGGCAGCGTGTGGTATCGACAGTTACGATGCGATCATTGCGGCCAACGATATGATGGCGATCGGTGCCAAGGACGCGTTAGTCCACAAGCTCGGTAAGCGCGTGCCCGAGGATGTCGCTGTCGCCGGCTTCGACGGGGTCGAGGCATCGCGCTGGCTTAGTCACGGCATCGCATCGGTCGATCAACCTATTGAACATATGGCGAAGGCAGCGGTCGAGATGATGGCGCTGCGCATCGAGAATGAGCGTCTCCCTGCTGAGCGCCGACTGTTTCCAGGGCGATTGCAGCGTGGGCCTTCCGTCGCAGGTTGAATATCAACCGAACGCTAAGCTTTTTGCAAGATCTTGCAAAACAGTCCGGATTGCTTGAGACGGTAGTAAGAGGCCTTTTCTGAACCGACGGACTGCATTTGATGCCTGCATACAGGGATCGCTGGGATGCGCGATCTGTAAAAGATCGGCAGCGTGTTCGGAAAAGCCTTCGCCTACTTTTTGTCAGTCTCATCGCTGGCGTTGATTATCGGGCCGGTGGTTGGTAATATGCTCCAGCCGGGTTCAGATGTAAATATCAGCAAAAAAAGCCCGTTGTGGGCCTCGTTGTTCCTACGGGTTACAGCTTTAATTTGGACGGCACCAACATCTACATGTCGCTTGCCGCTCTATTCATCGCGCAAGTGGTCGGTATTCAACTCTCATTGGGTGACCAAATGCTATTGCTAAGATTGGCGATGCTAAGCTCCAAAGGTTCAGCCGGCGTCACTGGCGCAGGCATCGGCAATGCGGTCGCTATTATAGTCATTTCTAGCTGGGAAGGGGCTCACGATCGAGAACGGTTTGCCGCAGCGTTAAACGGTGAACCTGCGCCAATTTTGGCGTCCGCTAAAGACCCTGACCCCGACTGACATCGAGGGTGCTGTCACGGCGAATGCGCCACTGGGCTCTGTCAGACCAATGTGGCAACCT
>JAYUYR010000239.1:0-4271 GCA_043752405.1 Sphingomonas sp.
TAGCGGTCGGGATCGGCGGCTTCGGGCGTCGGACCGAGTCCCGCCATCCTCCGGATCAGCGGTTCATAGACGTTGGTCCAGCGCCGCGACGAACCAAGAAAGGTCTTGTAATAAAAACCGGCGGGAAACAGTGGCGACAGCAGGTCGTTGACCGCACCGAGGTCGAATCCAAGCGACGGCCAGTTGTTCTGGCTGTGCGCGACCAGCCCCTCGTACAATTCGACCATCGTCGCACGGGCATTGGGTTCGGCACGGCCGCCCTCGCCGATCGTGACCAGCGCGTTGGGCTCTTCCGAACCGGCGGAAATGATACTGCGTGGACGATGATATTTGAACGAGCGCCCGACCAGGCGGACGCCATTTGCGAGCAAAGCCGAGGCAAGCGTATCGCCGGCGAAACCGCGATAGTGGCGGCCGTCGAACGAAAAGTTCACTGGCCGCGCGCGGTCGATCCGTCCGCCGGTCGCCGTGCGGAAGCCCCCGCTCACGAACGCGGTTCCGTACGATGCGTGTGGGTCACCGTATTGCGTTCGACCGTGAACCAGCGGCGGCACCCGGCTGCATGGTTCCAGCGTTCGCGAAGCGCGCCCTTGGGGTTGTCGCGCGCGAACAGATAATCTGCCCACGCCTCGTCGGACAACGCCATCGGATCGACCGGCCGGGTGCGTCCCGCCTCTCCCCCATAGGCGAATTCGGTCTCGTCGCGCTGGCCGCACCAGGGGCAGTCGATTAGTAACAAGGCAGCACCCCCCTCAATGTGCCACGCCCGCGGCACCATGCTCGTCGATTAGCTGACCTGTGCGGAAGCGATCGAGCGCATAGGGCGCAGCGATCGGATGCGGCTCGCCGGTGGCAATTGTGTGCGCGAAAATATGGCCCGATCCAGGCGTTGCCTTGAACCCGCCTGTGCCCCAGCCGCCGTTGATGAACAGGTTGCGGACCGGTGTTTTGCCGATGATAGGACTGGCGTCAGGACAGATGTCGACAATCCCGCCCCAGTGACGAAGCATCTTGAGGCGCGAGAAGCGTGGGAACAGCTCGAGCAGCGCCCCCATCTGCCGTTCGATGACATGAAAACTACCGCGCTGCGCGTAGGAAGCGTACGCGTCGATCCCCGCTCCCACCACCAGTTCGCCCTTGTCCGACTGGCTGGCATAGACATGGACTGCATTGGACATGACGACGCAGTCGAGCACCGGCTTGACCGGCTCGGACACGAGCGCCTGCAGCGGGTGGCTTACGACCGGCAGGCGAAACCCCGCCATATCTGCAAGCATAGTAGAGTGGCCAGCGACGACGATCGCCACCTTGTTGGCGCGGATATAGCCCCGCGACGTCTCAACTCCCGTAACCGCGCCGTCCTTGCTGTCGATCCTCGTCACCTCGCAATTCTGGATGATGTCGACACCCCGGTCAGAGGCGGCGCGCGCATAGCCCCAGGCGACGGCGTCGTGGCGTGCTGTCCCGGCACGGCGCTGTAGCGTGGCGCCCACCACCGGATAGCGTGCCTCGGGCGACAAATCGAGAATCGGACAGAATGCGGCGAGCCTGGCACGGTCCAGCCACTCGCTGTCGACGCCATTGAGCTTGAGCGCATTATGCCGCCGTTTGGCGCTCTGGACGTCGTGAATGTTGTGCGCCAGCGTCAGCACACCACGCTGGCTAAACATCACGTTATAATTGAGCTCGCTCGACAGCGTTTCCCACAGCTTCATGGAGTGCTCATAAAGCGCTGCGCTTTCGTCCCACAGATAGTTGGAACGGACGATTGTCGTGTTGCGCCCGGTATTACCTCCACCGATCCAACTCTTCTCGAGGACCGCGACATTGGTGATGCCGAACTCGCGGGCGAGATAGTAAGCCGTGGCCAGACCATGACCTCCACCCCCGATGACCACCACGTCATAGGCGTCGCGCGGTGCCGCATCGCGCCATGCCCGCTCCCACCGGGAATGTCCGCCCAGTGCGCCCTTCAGCAACGCCCAGGCCGAATATCGTTTCATTCGCCCGATCTCCCGCCTGACAGGATGCGAAATACATGACAGCGGCACTTGAACGCACGCGGCGAAAGTTGAATAATTGCGCCAACATCTTTGGGGTTCTTCGGATGCGCTCACCACTGACGATTGGCCTTTTGCCCCTGCCGCGTTTCACCTTGACCCCGTTTGCATCATTGCTCGATGTCCTCCGGTTGGCCGCCGACGAAGGCGACCGTAGCCGCCCCGAGCATATTCGCTGGTCGATTATCGGCGTCGGACTTGAGCCGATCGTATCCAGTTGTGGCGCAGCAGTGGCTCCATGGGAAACGCTCGGCGACCCGTCACGTTTCGATTACATCGTGGTGTGCGGCGGGCTACTGACACGGGACCATCGCGGCGACGCCGCGGTCGAGGCTTTCCTGCGCGACGCGGCAGCGGCGGGGATCCAGATCGTTGCCCTTTGCACAGCGGTGTTCTCACTTGCCGCGGCCGGACTGTTAGATCGGCGCAAGGCTTGCGTCAGCTGGTTTCACGCGGCCGAATTTGCCGACCTCTTTGCCGCGACCGAAGCCGACGCCAGCCAGCTGTTTGTCGTCGACGGGCCGTTCATTACTTGCTCGGGCGGTACCGGTGCCGCCGACGTCGGGGCCCTGATCGTCGAGCGGCACCTCGGCGCGGGGGCCGCTCGCAAGGCGCTCGATATCTTGCAGATCGAGCAGCCGCGCCCCTCTGCGCACCCCCAGACGAGTGCGTCGGTGGTGGATGGTGGGCGTGACGAGTTGATTGCGCGCATAACCCTGATGATCGAGCAATCGCTCGACCGCCGCTTGTCGAGCAACGCCATCGCTGCCGAGGTCGGCTTGTCGCGACGCCAGCTTGAGCGCACGATAAGAGATCGCACGGGGCTCAGTCCGCAACAGTTCGCCATGAATGTCCGCCTCGTCTACGCCGATTGGTTGGTCCGCGGGAGCAAGCAGCCCCTTACCGCTGTCGCCCAACGTTGTGGCTTTTCCGACAGCAGCCACTTGTCGCGTTGCTACCGCTCAGCCTTCGGTATGCCGCCGTCGCGTGCGCGTCGTGGTGACCGTGCGTTCATCCCCGGCGAGCGACGGCCGTACCAATCGCGCCCAATCGCAAGCGACCCGCGCGATATGGTATCGCCCGAACTATAGCGGAACAGACCAGGCTGCGTCGCCGATGCGGAACATCTTTAACGACTTTGCGAAACGACGGCTTGAGCCCTTTGCGTTTCGCTTACGCCGGTGCCAGATTTGCGCCACGTCGCTAGCGCCTGCCCAACGACCTGATCCATATTATAATAGCGATAGGTCGCAAGCCGACCGACGAACAACGTTTCCGGCTCAGCATCGGCCAGCGCCTCGTAGCGTTTGTATAGCCGCTGATTGCCCTCACGGGGAATCGGATAATAGGGGTCGCCTTCGGCCGCCGGATATTCGGTGGTGATGCTGGTTTGCGGCCCTGTGTCGCCGGTGAAGTGCTTGTACTCGGTAACCCGCGTGTAAGGTGTCGCTTCGTCAGGATAATTAACCGTTGCAACGCTCTGATATTGTTCGACATCGATGATAGCATGTTCGAACCGCAACGAGCGATAGGGCAGAGCACCGAAGCAAAAGCCGAAATACTCATCGATCGGTCCGGTGAAGATAAGCCGGTCGTGCGGATAGGCGTCGCGCACCTCGGCAAAATCAGCCCCGAGCAGCACATCGATGTTTGGATGATCGAGCATGCGTTCGAACATGGCCGTATAGCCGTCGGCTGGTATCCCCTGGAATTTGTCAGCGAAATAACGGTCGTCTGTGGAGGTCCGCGTTGGCACGCGCGCGGTCACCGATTTGTCGAGCTCGCTGGGGTCCAGGCCCCATTGCTTGCGCGTGTACCCACGAAAGAACTTTTCATAAAGCTCTCGCCCTACCGCAGAAACCACGACATCTTCGGACGTTTTGATGGGATCGATGGGCTCGGCACGGGCCGCAAGCCATGCCTCAGCCTCAGCGTCGCACTCGAGGTTCAGTTCATATAACTGGTTTATCGTTGTACGATTGATCGGGATCGGGACCTGCAACCCATCGACCTCGGCGAGAACGCGATGTTCGTAAGGTCGCCACTTGGTAAAGCGCGAGAGATACTCGAACACTTCGACCGAATTGGTGTGGAACAAGTGCGGCCCGTATTTGTGGTACAACTGCCCGGCTTCATTGCGTTCATCATAAGCATTGCCGCCGATGTGATGCCGCCGATCTACAACAAGGACGCGTTCGCCGGATTCCGCAG
>JAYUYR010000240.1:0-4257 GCA_043752405.1 Sphingomonas sp.
ACCATGGATTTCGACCTTACCGATCGCCAGCGTTACTGGCGCGACCGGGTGCGCGATCACATGGCCGCGCATGTCTTTTCGCGCGCACAGGATTATTACGACCAGCAGGCGCTGGGGTCGCGCTGGAAAGTGCTTCCTGTGGTCGAAGAGGAAAAAGCACGGGCCAAGGCGACGGGCATCTGGAACCTGTTCATGCCGCCGACATCGGGGCGCGTGCACGTGGATGATTCGTTCGAATTCGATGGCCCCGGGCTCACCAACCTCGAATATGCGCTGTGCGCCGAGGAAATGGGCCGGATCGGCTGGGGCAGCGAAGTCTTCAACTGTTCGGCGCCCGACACCGGCAATATGGAAGTGTTCCACCGTTACGGCACGCGCGAGCAGAAGGACCGCTGGCTAAAACCACTGATGGAAGGCGACATTCGTTCGGCCTTCCTGATGACCGAGCCTGCCGTGGCGTCCTCGGATGCGACCAACATCGAGACGAGCATTCGGCGCGAAGGCGACGAGTATGTCCTGAACGGCGTGAAATGGTGGTCGTCGGGTGCGGGCGATCCGCGCTGCAAGATCGCTATCGTCATGGGCAAGACCGATTTCGAGGCGTCGCGCCATACTCAGCAGTCAATGGTGCTGATGGAACTCGACGCGCCGGGTGTCAAAATTCTTAGACACTTGCCAGTGTTTGGTTATGATGACGCGCCGCACGGCCACATGGAAATCGAGCTGAAGGATGTCCGGATTCCGGCATCGAACATGCTGCTGGGTGAGGGGCGCGGGTTCGAGATTGCGCAGGGGCGGCTGGGGCCGGGGCGTATCCATCACTGCATGCGCACGATTGGCGTTGCCGAAGTTGCGCTGGAGAAAATGGTCAAGCGGCTGACCTCGCGGGTGGCATTCGGCAAACGCATTTCGGAACATTCGGTATGGGAACAGCGTGTCGCGACCGCGCGCATCGACATAGAGATGTGTCGCCTGCTCTGCCTAAAAGCCGCCGACATGATGGACAAGGTCGGCAACAAGGCCGCGCAGGCCGAAATCGCGATGATCAAGGTGGCAGGGCCGAACATGGCGCTACGCATCATCGACGATGCGATCCAGGCCTATGGCGGCGCGGGCGTTTCCGAAGACCCGGGGCTGGCTTATGCCTATGCCGGACAACGCACGCTCCGCCTCGCCGACGGTCCCGATGAAGTCCACAACCGCAGCATCGCGAGGATCGAATTCGGGAAGTATGCGGTGAAATGAAAGCCGCCGTCCTTACCGAAGCTATTAAGCCGCTGGTGATCGCGGATGTGTCGATTGCCAAACCGCTCGCGCATGAAGTGCTGATCCGCACGGCGGCGTGCGGGGTGTGCCGGTCTGACCTGCACTTCGTCGATGGCGTGTATCCGCACGCGATGCCGTGCATTCCCGGCCATGAAGCCGCCGGAATTGTCGAAGCGGTGGGCAGCGAAGTGCGCACCGTCGACGTCGGCGATGCGGTTGTCACGTGCCTGTCGGCGTTCTGTGGGCAATGCGAGTATTGCGTGACAGGGCGGATGTCGTTGTGCCTGGGCGCCGATACGCGGCGGGGGAAGGATGAGGCACCGCGTCTCGCGCTGGCATCCGACGGGTCGCTGGTGAATCAGATGCTCAACCTGTCGGCCTATGCCGAAATGATGCTGGTGCACGAACATGCCTGCGTGCGGATCGATCCCGAAATGCCGCTCGATCGGGCGGCGATCCTCGGCTGCGCTGTGGTGACGGGCGCAGGCGCGGTGTTCCATGCGGCGGACATCACGCCGGGGGATAGTGTGTGCATTGTCGGTTGCGGCGGCGTGGGGTTGGCTGCGGTCAATGCGGCGAAGATAGCCGGAGCAGGGCGAATTATCGCCTGTGATCCGGTGCCCGAAAAGCGCGCGTTGGCGATGAAATTGGGCGCGACCGACTGCGTTGATGCAAGTGAAGAGGATGCGGGACAACAAATCGTCGAAATGACCAAGGGCGGTGTCGATCACGCCATCGAAGCGGTCGGGCGTCCGGCCTCGGGCGATCTCGCGGTCGGCACATTGAAACGCGGTGGCACGGCGACAATCCTCGGCATGATGCCGCTCGGGCACAAGGTCGGCCTAGGGGCGATGGATTTGCTGGGCGGCAAGACGTTGCAAGGCGCACTGATGGGCGGCAACCGCTTTCCGGTCGATATTCCGCGCTTGGTTGATTTCTACCTGCGCGGGTTGCTCGATCTCGATACGATCATTGCCAAGCGGGTGCCGCTGACTGCAATCAACGAGGCGTTCGATGATCTGCGCACAGGGGACAGTGTGCGCACGGTTGTGGTGTTTTGATGGATGCCACCACTGCCTTTACCGGAACCATCGAACCCACCGGCACCGACGTCCTTGACGAGGCCAAGCTGGCCGCGTGGATGGACGCCAATGTGGAGGGCTTCACCGGCCCGGTCACCGTCCGCAAGTTCGCAGGCGGCCAGTCGAACCCGACCTATCGCCTCGACAGTCCCTCGGGTGCCTATGTCCTGCGCCGCAAGCCTTTCGGTCCATTGCTGCCGAGCGCGCATGCCGTCGACCGCGAATATGCAGTGATTGCGGGGCTTTATCCGACGGGCTTTCCGGTGGCAAAACCTTATGGCTTGTGCACTGATGACAGCGTTGTCGGAAGCTGGTTCTACGTCATGGGGATGGTGGAGGGGCGGACGATTTGGGATGGCGGGCTGCCCGGCATGACCCCGCCACAGCGCACTGCGATCTATCATGCGATGGTCGATACGCTGGCGGCGCTGCACAACACCGATCACGTTGCTGCGGGCCTTGGCGATTATGGCAAAGCGGGCAATTATTTCGAGCGGCAGGTCGGGCGCTGGACCAAACAATATCGCGCCGCCGAAACCGAGCGCATGGAGGATATGGAGCGGCTGATCGATTATCTGTCACGCACCATTCCCGAACAGACGCGCACCAGCATCGTCCACGGTGACTACCGTATCGACAATATGATTTTCGATGCGACCGCGCCGAAAGTGGTTGCGGTGCTCGACTGGGAGCTTTCAACCACGGGCGATCCGCTGGCCGACTTCAGCTATATGATGATGAACTGGGTTACCGAACCCGAAGGACGGTCGGGCGTACTCGGCCTGACCGGGCCAGCGACCGGCATTCCGACCATTGCAGAGATGACCGAACGCTATTGCGCCGCAACAAACCGCGACGGCGTACCCGATCTCAACTGGTATTTCGCCTTTGGCCTGTTCCGGCTCGCCTCGATTGTCCAGGGGATCAAAAAGCGTGTCCTCGACGGCACAGCATCCTCGGCGCACGCCGCCGAAATGGCGACGCGCGTTCCACGCCTCGCCGAACAGGCCTGGGGCTTTGCAGAAAAGGCACAAGCATGAGCCAGTTCGACATGACCGGAAAAGTCGCGATCATCACCGGATCGTCGCGCGGGATCGGGCAAGCGATTGCCGAAGAGATGGCCGACCACGGCGCGAAAATCGTCATCACCAGTCGCAACATCGGACCCTGTGAGGACGTCGCTGCAATCATCAATGCCAAACATCCCGGCGCGGCAATCGCGGTTGCGTCGAGCCTGTCATCGAAAGAGTCGTTGCAAGCAATGGTCGATGCCGGTCGCGCGGCATATGGCAAGGTTGATGTCCTCGTCTGCAACGCCGCGTCGAACCCGCATTATGGGCCCATGTCCACGATCACCGATGAACAATTCCGCAAAACGCTCGACCATAATATCATCGCGCAGCACTGGCTTATCCAGATGGTGGCCCCCGAAATGCTCGAACGCAAATCAGGGTCGATCATTATCGTGTCGTCGATTGGCGGGCTGCGCGGCACGGCGATCCTCGGTGCCTATGCGATCACCAAGGCCGCCGACATCCAGATGACGAAGAATCTGGCGCGCGAGTTCGGGCCGAGCAATGTCCGCATCAATTCGATTGCGCCCGGACTGGTCCGCACCGATTTCGCCAAGGCGCTGTGGGAAAATCCCGACAATCTGAAGGCGTCGGTTGCCAATGCCTGTCTGGGCCGCATCGGCGAGCCGCATGAGATTGCGGGGGCCGTGGTGTTCCTCGGTTCGGACGCATCGAGCTTCATGACCGGGCAGACGATCGTGGTTGATGGAGGTGTTGTCGTATGAGACTCGCGGCCAAAGTTGCGGTCATTACGGGCGCGGGTTCGGGCATCGGCCGCGCCTCGGCAATCCTGTTCGCCAGCGAAGGGGCGACACTCGTCATCGGCGACCTGAGCG
>JAYUYR010000241.1:0-4214 GCA_043752405.1 Sphingomonas sp.
TGCGTTCGGGGGTTGATTGCGCCGGCAAAACTGCCGATCGCCACTTCATAATCATTGCGCGTGTCGATCAGAATGGTGCCCGGGTCATCGACCAGTGCGTTCCAGTCTGCAGCCGCGACATAGTGGCCAGCGTCGCTAAACGGATCAATGTTGAGCTGCCCCATCGTGACTATTTCACGTTTCAGCCGGACTTTCATCCTGTGGAATGGCATCGTTTCAGCCGAGGAATATTTCACCTCGAGTGCCGCACAGCCGGGCAAACTGCGGATATGACTGATCACGCTCTCGATACCATCGGGCGTTCCCGCAAGCGTGCCGTTGATCCCCTCGGGGGCAATCAATAAGGTGCCTTTGATGCCCTTGTCCGCACACATTTCAGTAAGTGAAGCATGAATAGCGAGGCAATTATCGAAATGACTGAATTGATAAAGCGCGGCAACGCATATTTCGAACGTGTTGGACATCAGCCAAGCCTTTGTCATTGCGAGCGAAGCGAAGCAATCCGGTCGACCTGTGCCGCTGGATTGCCTCACTAGGCGCGCAATGACGGGTTGAGCCTAACGGCAGCGGCGCTTCGAAACGCTGCGGTCAACTTCGCGACCGGCGAGTGCACCCAATGCCGCACCACCCAACGTGCCGATCGTCCGGTCACCACCGGTATCGATTGTGCGACCGACTAATGCGCCGGCAACACCACCGACAATCAGGCCCGTCGTGCCATTCGAACGGCGGCAATAACGGCGACCATCCTTGCCAATCCATTCCTTATAACCGGTTCTAGCTTCGGCAGGCGCCGAAACGACAAGTGTCGGCGCAACCATTGCAACCGCGCTCAAGGCAAAAATCAAATGACGCATGTTAAACTCCCTCGATCGTTATGATCTGTAAACGCTTTATCCATACGCCCCATTGCATGAACCAAATATAACCTGCCGTTCATCCAATGGCTTTTAATGCCTGAGCGAAATCGGCGATCAAATCTTCTGCATTTTCAACGCCGACCGAGATGCGCACCAGATTGTCACTGATCCCCAGCGCATCCTTGCGGTCCTGCGGCACCGAAAGGTGCGTCATTGCGGCAGGGGCGCTGGCAAGCGTCTCGGTTCCGCCCAAGCTGACTGCAAGCTTGGCGATCTTGAGCGCATCCAGGAACGCAAAAGATTCGCGCTCGCCGCCCTTGACGTAAAGCGAGAAGGTCGATCCCGCTCCCGAACAATGCCGTTCGTAAATGTCACGCTGCCGTGTGCCCGGTTCGAGAAAGCCGAGATAGCCGACCGATTCGACTTCGGGTTGGTCTTGCAGGAACGCACACACTTTTTCGGCATTTTCACCCGCGCGGCTCATGCGAAGTTCGAGCGTCTCGAGCGAACGCAGCAGCATCCACGCCGAATGCGGATCGGTGATCGTCCCAATAGTGTTGCGCATCATCCGGATGGGGTTGATCATCGCTTTCGACCCCACCGCGCCGCCCGCAACAAGATCGCTGTGCCCGCCGGCATATTTGGTCAGGCTATAGAGCACGAGGTCCGCGCCCTGCCGCAACGGTTTCGCCCACAGCGGCCCGAGAAATGTATTGTCGATGACAATCGGCGGCAAATCATCCGCCGCGAACGCTGCATTGCGCGATGCCGACACCGCTTCAACATCGACAAGCGCGTTGGTCGGGTTCGCGGGACTTTCGAGATAGACGAGCGCGACATGGCCCATTGTCTTCGCCGTCGCCATCGCCGCGTCGATTTCCTCGCGCGTTGCGCCTGCAGGAAAATCGATCCAGTGTACCCCGAAGCGACCAAGGATACGCCCGATCAATGTTTCAGTTGCGGCGTAAAGCGGCGCGCTGTGCACGATCACATCGCCCGGCTTAACCAGCGCAAGCATGACCGTCGCAATCGCCGACATGCCCGACGAAAAGACAAGCGCGTCCTCGGCGTCTTCCCATACGCCCAGTCTGTCCTCTAGAATCTCCTGATTGGGGCCATTGAAGCGCGAATAAACGAGCCCCTCCGCGCCACCCGGGCGCTTGCCGGTCACCCCTTCGAAAAAGCGTTTCCCCGCCGCCGCGTTCTCGAACACGAATGTCGAAGTGAGAAAGATGGGCGGCTTCAACGATCCCTCGGACAGTGCCGGATCAAAGCCATGCCCCATCATCAGCGTTTCGGGCGCGAGGCGGCGGTTGCCGATGGTGAGGATGTCGGGTTTCGGGCGGCGGCGCGAGGAAAGGGCGCTCAGTTCGGCTTCGTCGGTCATCTTTAAAACTCCGTTTCGGACCACCGTCGCTTCGCTACGCTCGCAATGACGAGCGCTACAAAGCAATCAGCGAGATTTGCCGTCCATAGTCCGGATCCCCCGCATGTGTCGCGCGCCGAAAGCTGAAATATCGATCCGTTTGCGAATAAGTGTCGAGGCCGAGCGCCACGACACGGGTAATCCCTGCGCTGGCCAGGCGATGCGCCACATAGGCTTCGAGATCGAACTGGTGATGGCCAACGCGCTTCCCGGCTGCAAAGAAGCGTTCGTTGGCGGGATCGGCACCGGTGAAGCGCGCCAGGAACCCGGCATCGACTTCATAGGAGGCACGGGCAATGCAGGGGCCGATAGCCGCCGCGATCCTATCCCGCTTTGCCCCAAGTTTTTCCATCGCGTCGATGGTTGCATCGGTAACGCCGCTCAGCGCACCTTTCCAACCGGCGTGGGCGGCACCAATAACGCTGGCCTCGCTGTCAGCGAATAGCACCGGTGCGCAGTCAGCGGTTAGAATGCCTAGCACCAGCCCTGGTCGATCCGTGACCATCGCATCGGCATGGGGTCGGGCATCGTCGGCCCAGTGGTCAGCAACGACAACCTCTGACGAATGGACCTGATAGACCGTCACAAGCCGCGCACCCGGCGCCACCGTTTGGACAGCAAGGTGACGGTTTTCGGCGATCGCTAAGGGATCGTCACTCGACCCGAGACCCACGTTCAGCCCAGCGACCAGCCCCGTCGAAACCCCGCCGCGCCGGCCGAGGAATGCGTGGTGCGTGCCGGCGAGGAGAGGCGTGCTGACGACGTCGATCATGCGAACCCCGCTGGCAACGGCCAGTCCTTGCCGGTCAATCCCATGACCCGGAACAGTGTCCCCATTTCGGCCTCGCCTATGAGCCGCGTCAATGCTGTGCCGATCTCGTCGGCGCGGTCGGGGGATCGCTTGGCCAAAGACGCAGCCCGTCCCGAAATCCCCAGTGTCCCCAGAAAATCGCGCTGCGACACCGGCCCGTGCATCGCCGCCCCCGCCACCATCGCCGCCGCGCCCAGCGTTGCGAAATCGACATGGGCGCTGAGATCGACCGTTCCCGGCGCATCGAACGGGTTTGCATAGCCGTGCCCCCGCACCGCCTGCAACGTCTCGCCCAGCGCTGGGCCATCATAACCATAATCGATGATCAATGCAGCACCGCCCTGCTGCGCCAGTCGCTTCGCCAGCACACGGACGACACCGACGCTGACGGGCGATGTCTCGACGATACTGCCCAACGGCGCATTACGCAGCGCTTCGGGGATGATCGCGTCGGGCACCGGCTTTCCCATAACCGGCAGGAACAAGGTATCCTGACAAGCCACCAGCCGTTGCCGCCAGTCGGTCGACCCCCGCACCAGTTGCTCGATGGGCAATGCGTCGAAAAATTCGTTTGCAACGACCAACAGTGCCACATTGTTGGACAGCGTTGTCATGTCGTCATGCCACGTCGCTTCGGGCACATGCTTGGCTTGTTCTGCCCGCAACCTTTGCGAGGTCTCGACGAAATGCACGGGCGGCGTCAGCCCCGCCTTTGCCATCGCGCGCAGGGCATCGATGGCCAGCGTCCCGCGCCCCGGCCCCAGCTCGACATAATGGCAATCGGGCCGCCCCGCACGGTCCCACACGTCGGCCAGCGCAACACCGATCAGCTCGCCGAACATCTGGCTGACTTCGGGGGCAGTGATGAAATCGCCTGCCGCCCCGACTGATGCCTGCGTCGCATAATAGCCCGCGTTGGCCGCCGCCATGAACTGCGACACTGGCATCGGCCCCGCCAGCGTGATCGCACGGGCGAGGCGGTCGGCGAGCAGTCCCTCACTAAAATCGGGGCGCGCCAGATCAGGCGACGCTGGCACTGCCCGCAATCGGTTCAACGCGAATGCGTCGCTTATGGGCCGTCACCACCAAATATATGCCAACCAATATCATCGGGATC
>JAYUYR010000242.1:0-4178 GCA_043752405.1 Sphingomonas sp.
GCTGAAACCAACGGTTTGCTAAACCGTCGTGGCGGGTAACCGCCACCGCGAGTTCGAATCTCGCCGTCTCCGCCAGCATCCTGTTCGCAAGGGTGTTTATCGATCAGCCTGACAGGCGGTACGGTTCGCAACGTCAACAGTGCAAACTTCGCGAACCGGCCTTGATCGGCCATTTAGAACCAAGTGGATATTGTCTTGGCCTGCAAAGCATTGCATGCTCATCGGGACAGGCATGGATCGCAGGATGATGACAAATCGGGTGAAGCGCGTCGTCATTCTTGGCGGCGGGACGGCAGGCTGGATGACGGCCACGGCGCTGGCCAAGACGTTCGGGCGTCATATTACGATCGACCTGCTCGAGTCCGATGCGATCGGCATTGTCGGTGTCGGCGAAGCGACAATCCCAACGATACATTGGTTCAATCAACTGATCGGACTCGACGAAGCCGACTTCGTGCGGGCCACCAAGGCGAGCTTCAAACTCGGGATCGAGTTCGTCGACTGGGCGCAGCCTGGGCATCGTTATTTCCATCCGTTCGGTCGATATGGAGTCGATCTGGGACAAGTGCCGTTCCATCACCGCTGGCTCAGGTCACAAGCGCAAGGCGGACCGCAGCCGTTGTCGGCCTTTTCGCTGGCGACCTCGCTAGCCGCTGCCAACCGCTTCGCCAAACCGTCCGACGATCCGCGCTCGATCCTGTCGACGCTTGGCTACGCCTATCATTTTGACGCAACGCTTTATGCGGCACATCTCCGCGGCATTGCCGAGGCGTCGGGCGTTCGCCGTCACGAAGGCAAACTCGCGACCGTCGAGCATGACCCGCAATCAGGTTTCGTCACGGCGATGACCACCGAACGCGCTGAACGCCTTGAAGGCGATCTCTTTATCGACTGCTCGGGCTTCCGTGCGCTGCTGATCGGGGATGCGCTTGATGCAGGGTTTGAGGACTGGTCGGGCTGGCTGCCGTGCGACCGGGCCGTTGCCGTGCCTTGCGCGCGGGTGGCCGAGACAACGCCCTATACACGATCAACGGCGCGGGCGGCGGGATGGCAGTGGCGCATTCCGCTGCAACACCGCACCGGCAACGGTTATGTCTATTCAAGTGAATTCGAGTCGGACGACGAAGCGGCAGCGACGCTACTTGCAAATCTGGACGGCGCGCCGCTGGCGGACCCGCGCTTCCTTCGTTTCAAAGCAGGGTTCCGGCGTCAGGCCTGGACAAAAAATGTTGTTGCCATCGGTCTTTCATCGGGATTTCTGGAACCCCTTGAATCAACCAGTATCCACCTCATCCAGAGCGGTATCGCCAAGCTGATAACGCTGTTTCCGGATCGTGATTGCGACCCCGCTCTGGCCCGGCAGTTCAACACGACATTCGGTAACGATATGGACGGGATCAAGGATTTCCTTATCCTGCACTATCACGCCACCCACGGTCACAGCTCGCCGTTGTGGCAGCATACCCGGCACATGGCACTGCCCGATACGTTGCTGGAGCGCGAAGATCAGTATCGCCGTTCAGGACGCTTGATGCTCGCCAGCGACGAGCTGTTTCGCGAAGCGAGCTGGCTGGCTGTACTCAACGGGCAGGGGGTGCTGGCCAGTGCATACAGCCCGCTGGCCGATACGCTCGATGCTGATGTGAACCGTCGGCAACTCGACCAGATTGCCGATGTCGTCGCGCGCGCGGTGCCGACATTGCCCAAGCATGACGAAGCGATCGCGGCGTTGATTGGCGAAGACGCAGAATCGACGATGGCGGCGGCGCTCGCGTGATCCTGCCGACCGTTACTGTCCATCGTATTGGCAGTGAAGGTGAATCAGTCGCGGTTATAGAAAACTTTGCCCCACACCCCGAGGCGATCCGGGATGATGCGGCATCACGCATCTTCGGACCCGGCGACAACCATTATCCCGGCGTTAAATCCCCGGCGCCTACTTGGTATCTCGAAAGGCAATCGGCTGTACTCAAGCCGGTCTTCAACGAGGTTTTTGGCATCAAGGGCAAGGTTGGCATACTCGACGTCAGTTATGCACTTGTCACAACCGTGCCCACGACGCTCGGGCTCGAACAGCGGCTTCCACATGTCGATGCGCTGGCACCAGGTCGCCTCGCGCTAATTCACTATCTTGTACCCGGCGGGTGTGACGGGACGGCATTCTACCGTCACCGGAAAACGGGTTTCGAAACGGTCGATCACGCGCGTAGTGCGGCCTATTATACGAGCTTGAACGACGACTTGCGCACCCAAGGCCCGCCTCCGCTCGCATATTTGGACGACAACACACCTCTCTTCGAACGGATCCATCACTTTGATGGCCTTTACAATCGCGCGCTGGTTTACCGGGGCAGAGTGCTGCACTCAGGGTCGATCGCCGCCGACCGCGAACTGTCCGCCGACCCCTTGACCGGGCGATTGACTGTTACCGGCTTTTTCGCCGCGGATTAGGGGCGGGCGGCGGTTGAACGGCGAGATATACCGTGCTCCACAATTGCGCGGCGTTTGACTCGTCGACATCATCTCGACCGGCACCGAAGGGCACGATCTGATAACGCCCCCCTTCATATTTCCACGACCAGAGCTCGGAACTTTGCAATGCACGGGTCGCACGTATCGCCCGCCACAGCGACGACTGGGCAGTGACGAGCCTGGCCCTGATGCCGGTTGGTAGGTCGCGCCTCGCGAGCTGACGTTCAAGCCCGGCGGCAAACAGTGCCTGTTGCCAAGACCAGACTACGGTACCGTGATAGGCACTCGACATTAAACGCGACTGCGCTTCCGTGCCCACAAAAACCGGGTTTGCGGTCAGAAGCCCGATATCAGTCATTAGCCCAGCAGGAAACGGCCGCATTAGTGCACTAACATAGGTGTCGAGATCGGCGGGCGATGGCCGCCCGAACAGCAGCACGAACCCTTCATCCGAGTGGACGATCGGAATGGGCTTGCCATCGGCATCGAGCGAAATGGCGTGGTAAATTGCCGGTGTGTTGCCCAGCGCGCGTACTGCGGGCGCCGATGGGACGCCGACACTCTTGGAATAAGTTGTGATGAGTCGCCGCGCTTCATCGGGCGAATATTGAACGCGGAACAAGGGTGCGGCGCGGTCATGCCAGACCCGCGCCATCGCACCCGCCTTCGACATCGCTGCCCGGTCGTCGGGCGAAAGATAAGGATCGAGCATCCCTGCGCGCAACAACTGTTCCGCAGCGTCGAGTGCAGCAGGAACCAGCGCCGCGTTCACGTCGAACGCATAGCGTCCGCGTCCAAGGCCTTCATCGCTGTCGCGCCATTGGCCAGCCATGAACCCGTCCTTGATCGCAATCAAAGTCTTGGTCGATGGCGCTGCGGCAAACGGCGCTGCCTCCTTCAGCACGAAACGCAGGTTGCGGACAAGTAAGGCTCCGACCGTTTCGGTTGTACCCGGGGACGCTTCGCTTTTAAGCGGTTGCGCCAGATAGGCCTTGGCACGTGCTGCACCGGACCCCGCCAGATACTCCGCCACGACAGGCGCGAGCATGTAATCGTCATCGACCATTTTGTAATCGAGCTCGGCTGCGTCGCCGTCGCGGCCATCCTTGCGATTCTGCACAATAGCGAATTCGGAAATGCCCTCTTCGTGCGAAACCTCGCCAGTGGGCGACAGGCGGGCAAAGACGGAATTCAGTCCTGCCTCCACCGCAGCGGGCTGCAGCGCGGGCATCAACAGACGAACCGACATCAGCGTGTCACGCCCGAAATACGTATTGAAGCGCCATGATCCCGCAAGGAATTTTTCACGGTAACTCATGAAAGTCAGGGCGTTACGCGCCGCAGGATCGGCAGCGGCGCGTGTATTGAGTATGTCGCCGATCGGTAATGGCGTCAGCGGCGCGTCACCGGTTAGCGCTTCGATTTCCATCCGGATGCGACCGCTCGCGCCTGCAAGAATTTTTCCGTCACGTACTTGTCCATCCAGAATGCGCAGGACTAGTTCATAGCTCGGCGCTCCGTCGAGGCGGTCGCGTTGGAAACGGATGGTTGAACCGCTGATCTGTGGCCCGGTCCGGACCTCGGGGGGGAATTTGCCGACAGCTTGATAGTCGCGCAGGAAACGAACATTGGACAGCACCGCTTCTTTGATAGCGAGCGACGGTGCATTTAGGCTGGCGGTCGTCACAATTCCGTTCAAGCCGCGC
>JAYUYR010000243.1:0-4145 GCA_043752405.1 Sphingomonas sp.
CTGGTTTGGCGATGATGCAATGCCGCCCGCCTTAACGCGGACCGCGCGAAAGGAAAGACTAGAGCGTCATCCGCCGCCGCAAGGCAATCGCGTAGATCATCAATGCGACACCGGCAAAAACGAACCATTGCACGGCATAGGCGAGGTGGTTGTTCGCGATACCGTCCGCGCCGGGCGGGGCACTGGCGGCGAGGCCCGGTGCGGGGACGTCGGCGACAAGCATCGGGCGCAAGGGTGGCGTCCGTCCGAAGAGCTTGCCGATCAGGCTGGTCTGGCTTGGTTCGGTGGTGATCAGGCCATCGACAGTGCCGCCTGTCCATGTCGGTTTGAACGCCGGGTCGGCCGCGATGCCCATGTCAATCAGCGCGCCCGGCCCCTCTGCGCCCGTGACGCATGCCGCGATGTGGCGGTAACCGGGCCGTCCGGTCGGAGTGCTGCCCCCGGTCACGCGCCAGTCGGCGACGCGCAGACAGGTGACTTGGCTTTTGCGAAACATCGCACTGTCGGCAACGGGGGCGCGTTCGGGATAGGCGGTCGGCGGCAGATCGCGGTTTGCGGTGTAACGCGCGATCAGCGCCTCTTTCCAGCCCGCGCGCTGCAACTGCCACACGCCCAGCGCGATCATCGCTGCGACGGCGATCAGGACGAGCGACGTTGCGACAACCGGCACGCGCTTCATCGCTCGCACTTATCCCCCGTGGACCGGCGCGCCCCAGCCACCCCAGACATAAATAGCGACGAAGAGGAACAGCCACACTACATCGACGAAATGCCAGTACCACGCAGCCGCTTCGAAGCCGAAATGCTGGCGCGGGGTGAAGTCGCCATTATAGGCGCGCTTCAGACAGACCGCGAGGAAGATCGTGCCGATGATGACGTGGAATCCGTGGAATCCGGTCGCCATGTAGAATGCCGCACCGTAATTCGTGCCCGCAAACGCGAAGGATGCGTGGATATATTCATAGGCTTGGATGCTGCTGAAGAGGATGCCGAGGATGATTGTCGCCCAAAGCCCCTTTTTCAGGCCGTCACGGTTGCCGTGGATCAGCTCGTGGTGCGCCCATGTGACTGTTGTGCCCGAGCAGAGCAGGATCAGCGTATTGAGTAGCGGGAAGTGGAACGGGTCGATGACTTCGATCCCCTTGGGCGGCCACGCAGCGGCGGCTTCGCCAAGCGTCACCGCGCCGTCGCCGACCGACATCGCCACCGGAAACAGCGAAAAATCGAACCAAGCCCAGAACCAGCCGACGAAAAACATGACCTCCGAAGCAATGAAGAGGATCATTCCGTACCGAAGGTGCAGCGAGACGACAGGCGTGTGGTCGCCGGCCTTGGATTCGCGAACGACATCGGCCCACCAGCTGTACATCGTATAGAGCACGGCAAGCAGTCCGGCGAAGAAGACATAACCGCCGAATTGCGCCTTGTGCATCCACATGACCCCACCCACCGCCATCACCAGCGAGGCAAAGGCGCCGATCAGCGGCCAGATGCTGGGCGGCAGTATGTGGAATTCGTGGTTCTTGGCACCGGCCATCGGGTCGTTCCTTGGGTCTAAATTACAGCGGCAATTAGCTGGCCTTGTCGGCCTCGTCTACGGCATAGAAAGTATAGGACAGGGTGATTTCGCTGATCCCCTTGGCATTGGGATCTTTCAAAAGATCGGGCTGCACGAAAAAGATCACGGGCATCCGCACGGTTTGCCCCGGCGCGAGCGTTTGCCGATTAAAGCAGAAGCACTGGATTTTGTTGAAATACTGGCCCGACTGGTTCGGCGTGACGTTGTAGGTCGCGGTGCCGGTGACAGGCTTGTCGGACAGGTTGGTCGCGGTGAAGAACGCAATGTTGCGCGCGCCGATGGTCACGGTTTGTGTCGCCACTTCGGGCTTGAACGACCAGGGAAGCGACGAGGCGTGGTTGGCGTCGAAACGAATGCCGATGGTCTTGCCCGCGACGGCGCCGGGGATGGCGGTTTCGCTGGCGCGCATCGTGGTGCCGCCAAAGCCGGTGACGTCGCAGAAAAGCCGGTAAAGCGGCGCGCTGGCAAAGCCGAGGCCGAGCATCGAGAACACGACGGCGACGGCAATGAGCGCCGTGCGCTGTTTGGGATCAAGCGCAAGCGATGTCATCAGCCGATCCGCGCAAGCGTGAGGAAAAAGAACAGGACAACAAGGCCACCGAGCAGCACCGCCATAACGACGCTGCGCGATTTGCGGCGGCGGTTGAATTCGTCATTCGGGATCATAGGCCAAGGTTCCGATCAATCGCGAGCGCGGCAAAGACCAGCAGGATATAGCCGATCGAATAAACGAACAGCGTGCGCTCGGGCTTCATCGTGGCGGGCGTCGGGGCGGCAGCAATCAGGCACCAGGCCGTCAGGCCGACAAGGATGGCCGAACTGACGGCGGCGATCACGCCATAGAAAACGCCTGCCAGCCCCAGCGCCCAGGGGGCAACGGCGGCGGCGGCCATCAGGACCGCATAGAAAAGCATCTGAATGCGCGTCGTGCGTGCGCCCGCGACAACGGGCAGCATCGGCACGCCGCCCTTGGCATAATCATCGCGGATGAGCAGCGCGAGCGCCCAGCTGTGCGGTGGCGTCCATAGGAAAATGATGGCGAACATGAGGACGGGAAGCAGCGACACATCGCCCGTTGCCGCGACCCAGCCGATCAGCGGCGGAAAAGCACCGGCGGCACCGCCGATGACGATATTCTGCGGCGTCCGGCGTTTCAGGCCGACCGTGTAGATCAATACATAAAACAGGATCGAGGCGACAAGCAGCGCGGCAGCAAAGACGTTGGCGGCAAGATACATCAGCACCACCGAAAACACGCCGAGCCCGACACCGAAGTGCAGCGCGGTCTGCGCGTCGATATGCCCGGCAGGCAACGGGCGATTGGCGGTGCGCTTCATCAGCGCGTCGATGTCGGCTTCATACCATTGATTGAGCGCGCCAGCCGAGCCTGCAGCAAGTGCGATGGCGAGGATCGAAGCGATGGCCAAGGCCGGAGGCATCGCGACGGGCGCCGCCAGCATGCCGCAAATTGCGGTAAAGACGACGGACCGCATCACGCGCGGCTTGGTGAGCGCGAGGAAATCGCGCCAGTCGGCGGGGAGGGCCGGGGATTGGATAACAGTCGTCGTCATATCATCCTCAAGTATTGCAGATGCGGGAGTAATCCCGCATCCGTCGATCGCGGCGAACCGCGTCGGCCGGCCGTTTGCGTGGCCAAGGCCACCACCGCGCAACCGGGTTGCGCGGCTCGCTCCGGCCTAATCGATCTTCGGCAGCGTTTCGAACTGGTGGTAGGGCGGCGGGCTCGACAGCGTCCATTCGAGCGTTGTCGCGCCTTCGCCCCACGGGCTGTCGGCGGCCTTGCGCCCCGCGAAGAGTGACCAGAACAGGTTGACGAAGAAAACCACCATCGATGCCGCCATAACCACATAACCGATCGACGCGACGTAATTCCAGTCACGCAACGCGTCGGTATAATCGGGAATGCGGCGCTGCATGCCCTGAAGCCCGAGGAAGTGCATCGGGAAGAACAGGATGTTGACGCTGATAAAGAAGGTCCAGAAATGCACCTGGCCGAGCGCCTCGTTATACATTCTGCCCGACATTTTCGGGAACCAGTAATAGAAGCCCGCAAACAGCGAGAACACGGCGCCAAGGCTCAACACATAATGGAAATGCGCGACCACATAATACGTGTTGTGCATATAAGTATCGATGCCGCCATTGGCGAGCACGACGCCGGTCACGCCGCCGACGGTGAACATGAAGATGAAGCCCAACGCCCACATCATCGGTGTCTTGAAGCTGAGCGAGCCGCCCCACATCGTCGCGATCCAGCTGAAAATCTTGATGCCGGTCGGCACCGCGATGACCATCGTGGCCGCGGTGAAATACATCTTCACGTTGACGCTGAGACCGCTGGTGAACATGTGGTGCGCCCACACGACAAAGCCGACTACGCCGATCGCGACCATCGCATAAGCCATGCCAAGATAGCCGAAGACAGGTTTTTTCGAGAAGGTCGAGATGATCTGGCTGACCATACCGAACCCCGGCAGGATCATGATGTAGACTTCGGGATGACCGAAAAACCAGAACAGATGCTGGAACAGCAACGGGTCGCCGC
>JAYUYR010000244.1:0-4142 GCA_043752405.1 Sphingomonas sp.
GGTGGTCCTGCCAGGAGTGGATTTCGCCAGCCCGGCTGATGAGTGGGATGCGATTGTCGATGACTGTCTAGAAAGCCACCCGCAGCATCACTTGCGCATCCTGCTCGACCGGATGGGCGTCGCACGGAGCGACGTGGCGCGCTGGCGATGGGGAGATGGCAAAGCCCGGCAGGCGGTACGGGCGCGGGCGGTGTCGAATGCCTTTGCGCCGGCCTTTGCCACGAAGAAATGGAACAGCCTGCCCGTACCGCAGCGGAAATTGCCCGGGGTGCGCCTTGCCGAGTTCGCGACGCCCGCCGACGAAGCGCAGGGAATTGCGATTGCGCTGCGCGAGGCGCTGGAGGTGCCGGGGCGCACGGCGGCGCTGATCACGCCAGATCGAGCGCTGGCCGAACGGGTGGTAGCGCATTTGAAGCGGTGGGGCGTGAATGCCGACGATTCAGGTGGGCGACCGCTAAGTGTGACACCGGCGGGAACGCTGATCCTGGCAATGGCTGGCGTTGCGGCGGACAAGTTCGCGCCGGTCGCGCTGCTTTCGTTGCTAAAGCATCCGCTGGTGATGGCGGGGGAGGGGCGGCTCGACTGGCTGAGGGGTGTGCGGCGCCTTGACCTTGCGCTCAGGGGACCGCGACCGGCGCCGGGGCTGGCGGGGTTGGCCGCGTATCTGGCGGGCGGTGACAAGCGGGTTTGCGGGGGGCGCGCAGCCGCCGAGATTTGGTGGCATGATGTTGCGCCGCTGTTCGTGTCCTTGGAAGCGGCTTTTGCAGTGCCGCAACCGTGTCTTGCCGATTTGGTCGATGCCGTACGTGCGACGATATCGGCGCTCGCGGGGGACGGCGCGTGGGGTGGTGCTGCGGGGCGGGCAGCGTCGGAATTGTTCGCCGCGCTGATGACGGCTGCTTCCGAGGGGCCGCTTGATTTTGATACTGCTGCGCTTTTGCCCTTAATGGATCATTTATTGAACGAGATCGCAGTGCGGCCGCCGCAGGGCGGGCATCCGCGTATCTCGATCTGGGGGTTGCTTGAGGCGCGCCTCCAATCGGCCGATCTGTTGATTTGTGGGGGATTGAACGAAGGGGTGTGGCCGGCGAGCCCGACGCCCGACCCGTGGCTCGCTCCAAAGGTACGGATGGAATTGGGGCTGGGCGGGCTTGACCGGCGCGTGGGGCTGGCCGCGCATGATCTGGCCACAGCGCTGGGCGGGCGCGAAGTGTTGCTGACTCGTGCCAAGCGTGACGCGCGGTCGCCGACGATATCGTCGCGCTTTGTGCTGCGGTTGGAAGCGATGCTAAGCGGGATCGAGGCCGACGAGCGGATTGTAGCATTGGCGCAGGCGATCGATGCTCATGACGGACCGTCGCAGCGGGCGACCCAACCCGCGCCGTCGCCCCCGGTTTCCATCCGCCCGAAAGTGATTTCGGTGACCGACGTCGATCGCCTGAAGGCCGATCCCTTTGCTTTCTATGCCAAGTCGATGTTGCGTGTGTCGCCGCTCGATAATGTCGATGCCGAACCGACGGCGGCGTGGCGCGGGACGATGATCCACGCTGTTTTCGACAAATGGTTCAAGGAGGACAAATTGCACCCCGGCAAACTGGTCGAGCGGGTAGCGGCGATATTTGACGATGCAGGAATGCACCCGGTGATGCGCGCAATGTGGCAACCGCGCCTGATGGAAGCGATTGACTGGATTGCCGAACAGGTTGCGGCGGACAAACGCGCCGGGCGCGAAGTAATCGAGAGTGAAATCAGGGGATCGGTCGATATTGCGGGCGTCAAACTCAAAGGGGTTGCCGACCGCATCGACCGCACGGACGGGGCGTTGGCGATCGTCGATTATAAAACAGGTGCGCCACCGAGTGCCAAAGCAGTCGAAGCGGGGTTTTCGATGCAATTGGGGCTGCTCGGCCTGATCGCCGAGCGCGGCGGTTTCGAGGGTGTGTCGGGAACGCCGACCGAATTCGAATATTGGACACTGCGCAAAAACAAAAAAGGTGGCTTTGGCGAGCGGACATCGCCGGTGAAGAGCAAAAGCCCGGGCCTTACACCCGATAACTTCGTGGCTGCTGCGGCGAAGAGTTTCAGTGACGCCGCCGAGCGCTGGCTGACCGGTGACGAGCCGTTCAAGGCCAAGCTCAATCCAGCTTTCGCGCCCTACACCGACTATGACCATTTGATGCGGCTTGGTGAATGGTACGGCCGTGAAAAATAGCAGGCTGAACCCACATGCCGCGTTGAAGGGCGAACAGCGCGACGCATCGAACCCGAACGAGCATGTCTGGCTGTCGGCATCGGCGGGGACGGGGAAAACCTACGTCCTGTCCGCGCGTGTTCTGCGGCTGCTGCTGCGTGGGGTGAAGCCCGATGCCATCCTGTGCCTGACTTTTACGAAGGCCGGAGCGGCCGAAATGGCCGAACGGGTTCATGCGCGGCTCGCGCATTGGGTGCAGATCAAGTCGACCGAACTGGCCGCCGAATTGCGCGCGCTTGACGAGGATTTCGGGCCGGATCGGGTTGCCGAGGCGCGGACATTGTTTGCCAAAGTCCTAGAATCGCGCGGCGGTGGGCTGCGGATCATGACAATCCATGCGTTTTGCCAGACATTGCTCGCGGGGTTTCCGCTCGAAGCAGGCATTGCGCCGGGGTTTCGCCCGCTCGAGGGGCGTGAGGAAGCGGCACTGGTGCAAACAGTGCTCGCCGAACTGGTGATCACGGCGGAGCGCGAGGGCGATGCGCGGTTGCTCGGTAGCCTGAGTGCGCTGAGCTTGCGACTGGGCGAAGGCGAAGCGGTGGCCTTTCTGAAGCGGGCGGCATCCGCGGTCGAGGCGCTGGAGGAACTGGGCCCGGGACTTGAGGCCAAAGTGCGGCGGGCGATGGATGTACCGACGGACTTCAGTGCCGGTGATATTGTCAGGGCATGCACTGACGGAGCGTTTGATCAGGACGCGCTGTTTGCACTTGGCACTGTGCTGTCGGATTGGGGTGCACGGGGGCAAACACGTGCCGGAATAATCTCTGAATGGTGGCACGGGACGCCAGTACAGCGGGCTGAGGGTCTCGCAGAGCTCGACCTGGTTTGGAACAAGGCCGACGGCGATTTTCGGGTTGGCAAGGGGCAGGTGCCCACAACGCCAGCTTATGAGCCGATGGCGCGGCGCTGGGCGGCGTGGTGCGAAGAATTGCTGGGCCTGCAACGGCGCGCCGAACTGGCGGCGGACGTTACCGCAGCGTTGGGCGCTGCGCTGCGCTATGCACGGGCCTATTTCGAAGCGAAGCGCATGCGTGGTCTGGTCGATTTCGATGACCAAATTCAGCTGACGCGCTCGCTTTTACTCGAAAAGGATATGGGCGACTGGATCCGTTATAAACTTGATCAGGCGACCGATCATATCCTGATCGATGAGTCGCAGGACACCAACCGCGCGCAATGGGACATCATCGACGCGTTGGCTGCCGAGTTCTGGGCGGGCGACGGCGCCAAGGGCGACAAGTTGCGGACAATCTTTGCGGTCGGCGATTACAAGCAGGCAATCTACGGATTTCAGGGTACCGACCCGCAGCATTACAAGCGTGCGGGACTTAGTTTTGCTCTGAAAGCCGAAAACGCGGGCAAAAATTTGCTTGAGCGATCGCTTAACCAGTCGTTCCGCTCATCGCCGCCGGTGCTTGATGTGGTCGATGCGATGCTCGTGGAATTAGGTCCGGAGGCACTGGGGCTCGATGTTGCGACGGAGCGGCACGCCAGCGCAAAAGGCGGTCCCGGCGAGGTGCTGCTCCTGCAACCGGTCACGGCTGAAACTGACGCCGAGGATGAGGGCGACGAAGGCTGGATACCCAGTGCGACGCGTGATCTTGCGATGAAGATTGCCAAGCAGGTCAAGGCTTGGCTCGCCGAGCCGATGTGGCTGGCGGGCAAGGGCCGCGCGCTTATGCCGGGCGATGTCATGATCCTTGTCCGGCGGCGAAGCGATATTGCCGCGCTGCTCGTGGCGCGGTTGCACGAGGAAGGGGTGCCGGTTGCCGGGGTCGACCGGTTGCGCTTGCAGGCACCACTGGCGGTGCAGGATTTGCTGAGCGCGATGCGTTTTGCCGCGCAGCCGCAGGATGACTTGAACCTAGCGGCCTTGCTCGCCTCGCCGTTG
>JAYUYR010000245.1:0-10206 GCA_043752405.1 Sphingomonas sp.
CCGCCGACTGTTGCGCAGTGTCAACGTCCGGTTGCCGATCATGCTGTCAAAGCGTCCAAACTTACGAATGTCGGTTGTCAGCGTAGTGGCGCTGGCGAGATCGTCGTTGTTAAAGCGGACGGTGGCCAAGCCATTATTGTCACGCAGCGCTCGTTGCACTGTCAGCGCCACATCGCGTGCGCGGCGCGCCTGTTCGGCATTTGGGGCTTTCGAAGGCGGCACTGACGGCGCGATATCCAGCGCCAATGCGATCACGACGGCAAATCCGGCAAGCAGAAAGCGACCGAGGAACCGGCGGAATTTGCGCGAGCGTGGGAATAGTGTCGTGACTGCCACGTAAAGTTCATCCATATTTCATCGACGATGATAGAAGGAGTGCGCGAGATGGGCGTCCATGATTACACGGTCAAGAAAGCCGACGGCACGGAAATGAAATTGAGCGATATCGAGGGGCCTATTCTGGTCGTCAATGTCGCGTCAAAATGCGGGTTTACGCCGCAATATGAAGGGCTGGAGAAGCTGCACCGAACCTACAAGGACCGCGGACTGACAGTACTGGGGTTTCCGTGCAACCAGTTCGGTGCGCAGGAGCCGGGCGATGCAGCGGAAATCGCAAGTTTTTGCTTGCTCACCTATGACGTAAGCTTTCCTGTGTTGGCGAAAGTCGAGGTCAACGGTGACGGCGCGGACCCGCTTTACAAGTATCTGAAAAAAGCCAAACCAGGCCTGATGGGGTCGCAGGGGATAAAGTGGAACTTCACCAAATTCCTGATCGACAGAGACGGCAATCCGGCGGCGCGCTATGCCCCGACCGACAAGCCCGAGAGCCTGGCACCGGCGATCGAAAAATTGCTTGGGTGATCAGCGCGAATCGTTGAACCGGCGCGCATAAGCGTCCACGGTCAGCCATGTCCCACGCGTCCTTTGTCCCGTTACGCATTTTCTCTGCTTACACGATGCTTGAGGGGGCAATCGATCCCAAGGATGTTGCCAAACGCGCACGTGAACTCGGATTTCCAGCCGCCGCAATTTGCGATCGCAACGGCATGTATGGAGTCATGCCGTTTTCAGAAAGCTGCGCAAAGGCGGGAGTACAGCCGATTATCGGTGCATTTCTGTGCATTGCGCGACCCGACCTTCCACAAGGCGCGCCTCCTGCCTATGACTGGCTGGCGCTTTATGCGCAGAATGAAGTCGGTTATGATAATCTTTGCAGGCTGGTTTCGGCGGCGCATCTGGGCCGGCCGATCGACGAACAGGCGCATGTCTCTTTCGACACGCTGGGCGCTCGCGCCGATGGCCTGATTGCGCTGACGGCAGGAGCCGAAGGCGCGCTGGCCAGGTTATTCGCGGAGGGCCAGCATCAGGCAGCGACTGACTATGCCGACCGCTTGCGCTTGCTGTTTCCCGACCGGCTTTATGTGGAGATTTCGCGGCGGCTTGACGCGGTTGAGGGGAAAGCCGAGCCACACTTGATTGCGCTTGCCGATGGCTATGACTTGCCACTGGTTGCCACCAATCCGACCTGTTTTGCACAAGAAGATTTCCACGCCGCGCATGACGTCATGCTGTGCATTGCGGCGTCGACCTATGTAGACAGCGATGACCGCGCTAAGTCGTCTCCCGATGCGTGGATGAAGCCGTCGCATGAGATGAAGCGGTTGTTCGAGGATTTGCCCGAAGCGCTGGAAAATACATTGGTGCTGGCCCAGCGATGCGCGTTTGCGGCACCGTCGCGCAGTCCGATCCTGCCCAGCCTTGCCGGGGATACGGTGGCGGAAGCCGAGCAGTTGCGTGCCGACGCGCGGGCTGGGCTGGAGGCGCGACTCGAGAAAATTGCGGGGGCGGACGCGGCTGCATATCGTGCACGGCTTGAGTTCGAGCTTGATGTGATCATCGGCATGGGGTTCCCGGGCTATTTCCTGATCGTTGCTGATTTCATTAAATGGGCAAAGACCAACGATATTCCGGTCGGCCCGGGGCGCGGATCGGGCGCGGGGTCAGTGGTGGCTTGGTCGCTGACGATTACTGATTTGGACCCGCTTAAGTTGGGGCTGCTGTTCGAGCGGTTTCTCAATCCGTCGCGCGTGTCTATGCCCGATTTCGACATCGATTTCTGCGAAACCCGGCGCGAGGAAGTCATCCGTTATGTCCAAGGTAAATATGGTCGCGATCATGTGGCGCAGATTATTACTTTCGGGCGCCTGAAATCGCGTGCGGTGTTGAAGGATACCGGGCGCGTGCTCCAGATGAGTTATGGGCAGGTCGACCGGCTGGCGAAGCTGATACCCAACCATCCAACCGACCAATGGGATTTGAAGCGTGCGCTCAACGGCGTTTCCGAACTGGCGCAGGCGTATAAATCCGAAACCGACGTGCGTCGGTTGTTCGACTTGGCAATGAAGCTGGAAGGTTTGCCGCGCCATTCGTCAACGCACGCCGCCGGGGTGGTGATCGGGGATCGACCGCTTGACCGGCTCGTCCCGCTTTATCGCGATCCGCGGTCGGACATGCCGGTGACGCAATTCGACATGAAATATGCCGAGGCCGCTGGCCTAGTGAAGTTCGATTTTCTGGGGCTGAAGACGCTGTCGGTGCTGCAGCGCGCGCTCAACCTGATCGAGGCGCGCGAAGGGCACCGGCCTGATCTCGACAATCTCGGCTGGGATGACGAGGCGGTTTATGCGCTGTTGCAAAAGGGCGATACAGTCGGCGTGTTCCAGCTGGAATCCGAAGGCATGCGGCGGACGCTGGCGGCAGTGAAACCAACGGGATTTGGCGACATTATCGCGCTCGTGTCGCTCTATCGACCGGGGCCAATGGACAATATTCCGATGTTCGGCGACCGCAAGAACGGACGCGCCAAGGTCGAATATCCGCACCCGTTGCTCGAGGGGATACTCGCCGAAACCTACGGGATTTTCGTCTATCAGGAACAGGTGATGCAGGCCGCGCAGGTATTGGCGGGCTTCACGCTGGGCGATGCCGACCTGTTGCGGCGGGCGATGGGTAAGAAGATCAAGAAGGAAATGGATGACCAGCGCGCGGGGTTCGTCGCGGGATGTGCTGTCAATGATATTTCGCCGCGCCAGGCAAATGAACTATTCGATTTGATCGACAAGTTCGCCGGCTATGGTTTCAACAAAAGCCACGCGGCGGCATATGCGTTGCTGGCCTATCAGACGGCGTGGCTGAAGACGCATTACCGCGAGGATTTCTTTGCGGCGTCGATGGCGTTCGATTTGTCGAACACCGACAAACTGGCAATTTTTGCCGATGACATGCGGCGGATGAAAGCCCGTGCGCTGCCGCCGTGCATCAATGCGAGCGAAGCAGATTTCACCGTGGCCGAGGATGATGAAGGTCTGGCGGTGCGTTACGCGCTTGGTGCGCTGAAGAATGTGGGCGAAGGGGCGATGGCGCAATTGTGCGCGGATCGGGCCGAGAATGGAGCGTTTGCGAGTATCGATGATCTTGCGGCACGGATCAGTCCGAAGCTGATCAACCGGCGGCAGCTGGAGAGTCTGGCGGGCGGCGGGGCGTTCGATGCGCTATCGATGAACCGGGCGGGCGTCTTTGCGGTCGCCGAGACAATCCTGGCAGTGGCGAGTTCGGCGGAAAGCAGCCGGGTGAGCGGACAAGGCGGATTGTTCGGCGAAGGCGCGGCTTCGGCGGCGGCTGTGCAAATTCCTGCCAGCGCCGTGTGGACACTGAGCGAGCGGATGAACGCCGAAAAAGAAGCATTCGGATTCTACTTTTCGGCGCATCCGGTGGACCGTTACGCGCATGTTGCGGCCGCGCATGGTGCGCGCAATTTCGCCGTGATCTGTAACCAGCCTGCGCCTGTTGACGGGTCACGGACAACGGCGGTGATGGCAGCGCTCGTCGAAAGCGTGCGCTGGCGCACGTCGGCGAAGGGCAATCGCTATCTGATGGCGACGATGTCTGACCCGAGCGGTGCGTTCGAGATCACGTGCTTTGACGAGAGTGTACAGAAGGACATCGAGGATGCGGCGCGTTATGGCGGATGTGGCTTGCTCAACGTCGAGCTCGACCGGCGACCGGGCGAGGAGACACCGCGCGTAACGGTACGGCGGTTGCAGCCGCTAGAGTCGCTGGCGGGCAGCGCGCGGTTGAAGGCAGAGATCGTCGTCGATGATCCGCTGGCGCTGGCGCGGCTTGCCGAGGCCCTGGCAGGAGCACGGGGCGGACGCAGCGACATTGTCGTTCGAACCTTGCTGGGTGACGGACGCGAGGCGACGGTGTTGCTAGGGCGGGACTTCCTGATCGATGGTGAGCTGGCCGATGCTATGGGCGAGATTGCGGGGGTACTCGGCGTATCGCTAGCCAATGCCGAACCGCCACGGCTTGCGCTGGTGTCCTGACGGGGTAGATTGAATCGGAGGGAGAACAAGATGCTAGGCGCCATGCAGGACTGGTCACTACGCGTGACCCATTTGATTGATCATGCCGCGCGCGAGAATGGCACTCGCGAGATCGTCACGCGCTGGGGTGACGGCAGTATTGAAAGGACCAACTGGGCGGGTGTGACGATTGATGCGCGCAAGCTAGCGCAGGCGCTGGTCGCACTGGGGATGAACCCGGGGGACCGGATCGCAACCTTTGCAATGAATCATCACCGCCACCTGACGGCCTGGTACGGCGTGATTGGCATGGGCGGCGTGATCCACACGCTCAACATTCGGCTGTTTGACGAGCAACTGATCTACATTATCAACCATGCCGAAGACCGCGTGCTGATGTATGATGCGGTGTTCGCGCCGGTGATCGAGCGGTTGAAACCGCATCTGAACACGGTCGAGCATTATGTGTGTTTCGACACCGACTATGCGCCGCTGATTGGCGCACAGGACGGCGCCTATGATTGGCATGTCGGGGACGAGCGCGAACCGTGCATGTTGTGCTACACCAGCGGGACGACGGGGCATCCGAAGGGTGTGCTTTATGAGCATCGATCGACGATGCTGCACGCGATGGCCGAAATCGCACCGAGCATATTCGATCTGTCGGCGCAGGCGGCGCTGCTGCCGATTGTGCCGATGTTCCACGCAGCGAGTTGGGGACTGCCCTTTGCGGGAGCGGCGGCAGGGGTGAAGTTTGTGTTCAGCGTGACCAATGATGCGGCGGTACTGCACAAGCTGTTCATCGACGAGGGGATTACCCATTCGGCAGGCGTACCAACGGTGTGGCTGGCGATGTTCCAGCATCTCGATGCGCTTGCGGACAGCGACCAGGCGGCGGACCTGGGCAAGATGCGGGTCGTCACAATTGGCGGTTCGGCTTGCCCGCGCTTCATGGTCGAACGTTTGATGCGGATGGGCATTCGCCTGAATCATGCATGGGGGATGACAGAGACGTCACCGATTGGCACGATGGGATCGCCGGGCGAAGACTGGGATAAGCTGACTTTCGACCAGCAAGTCGATGTGACTTGCAAGCAGGGGCGGGTGCCGTTCGGGGTCGAGCTACGCGTGATCGACAAGGACGGCAACGTTGCAGCCCGGGATGGCGAGACGTCGGGGCGGCTCGAGATCCGCGGGCCATGGGTGGTGAAACGCTATTTCAAGATGGACGAGGATGCGACGATCGAGGGGCAGTGGTTCGACACTGGTGACGTCGCCGTCATGCATCCCGACGGCACGATGCAGATTACCGACCGTTCGAAAGACGTCATCAAATCGGGCGGCGAGTGGATTTCATCGGTCGAGCTTGAGAATGCGGCGGTTGGTTGTGCAGGGGTTGCCGAGGCGGCGGCGATAGGCGTGCATCATCCGAAGTGGGACGAGCGACCGATCTTGCTGGTCGTGCGCAAGGCCGGTAGTAATGTTACGGCAGAGGTGATTGCCGATTATCTTGCAACGCATGTCGTGAAATGGTGGCTGCCCGACGAAATTCTTTTCGTCGACAGCTTGCCGCATACGGGTACGGGCAAAATTTTGAAGTCCGAACTACGGGCGCAGTACAAGGATTACCGGCTGGCAGCGGCCTGATGGTCGCTGATTATTTCCCATCCGTCGAGCTGGTCTAAAACAAGCATCCCTGTGCGCCTTCGGGTGGTGTGAACAAATCCGAACAGAGCGTGGTGCGCGCATTGTTCAGGCCGTGTTTGCGGCAGGCGATGAGGAAGCGGGTGCGCATCAGATCATAACACGGGCCGCTCCCGCGCATACGTGTGCCGAATTGCGGGTCATTGTCACGGCCAGCTCCGTCTTCTTTGGCCCTGATCGACTGAATCATTGCCATAACCTTGCCCGCGCGGTCGGGGTAGTGCATGTCGAGCCACGCGCGAAAGAGCGGGGCGACTTCATACGGCAGACGGACAGGGATGAACGAGGCCGAACGTGCGCCGGCCGCCGCAGCCAGTTCGAGGATCGCTTCGGTTTCGTGGTCGGTGATTGCGGGGATGAGCGGCGAGATCGACACCTGAACCGGAATACCCGCCGCCGCCAGACCACGGATGGCAGCGATGCGCCGGTGCGGAGTCGGGGCACGCGGTTCGAGTGTCATCGCGATTTTGGGGTCGAGCGACGTCACCGACACCATGACGGAAACCAGCCCCCTTGCCGCCATCGGGGCAAGCAGATCTATGTCGTGGAGGACGCGGTCGGACTTGGTGGTGATCAGGAGCGGGTGGCTGGTTTCAGCGAGCACCTCGATACAGGCGCGGGTAATCCGCCAGGTGCGCTCGATAGGCTGGTACGGATCAGTGTTGGTGCCCATCGCAAGCGGCGCGGCGCGATACGCCGGTGCCATAAGCTCAGCGCGTAGCAGTGATGCGGCGTCGGGCTTGGCAAACAGCTTTGTCTCGAAATCGATGCCGGGAGAAAGGTCGTGATAGGCGTGGCTTGGTCGCGCAAAACAATAGATACAGCCATGTTCACAGCCCCTGTAGGCATTGATCGAACGGTCGAAGAGGATGTCGGGCGATTTGTTGCACGTAATTATCGTTTTGGGGCGCTCAATTGTGACGCTGGTGCGGATCGGCGATGGGGCCCCATCGACCAGTAAGCTGTTATCGAGCCAATCGCCGTCGATGATGCTTTCGGGCAAGTTGAAGCGATTGCTCGTCCGGTTATGCGTCGCGCCGCGCGAGGGTCGGGCCGTGGGCATGCCACCTCATTAACGGAACAAAAAGGGAACTCAAGTTAATGCTCCATCAGGCGCGGCATTAATTCGACGAAGTTGCAGGGACGGTGGCGGCTATCGAGCTGGCTTGCCAATATGCCGTTCCAGCCTTCCTTGACGGCGCCGGGCGATCCGGGAAGTGCGAAGATGTAAGTGCCGCGCGTGACGATGGCGCAGGCGCGCGACTGGATGGTCGATGTGCCGATCTTGTCGAACGAGAGCCAGCGGAACAGCTCGCCGAAACCGGGAATATCCTTGCCGCCCATCCGCGCGAGCGCTTCGGGCGTAACATCGCGACCGGTAACGCCGGTGCCGCCAGTCGTTATGACGCAGTCGATGCTGGGGTCGTCAACCCAGCGGTGGAGGCAGGCGACGATGATACCGGCATCGTCGGGGATGATGCTGCGGTCGGCGAGTTCGTGACCGGCTTCCTGAAGAAGTGAAACGAGGGTGTCGCCTGACCGGTCATCTGCCGTCGTCCGCGAGTCGGACACAGTGAGCACCGCGATCCGGACCGGCGTGAAGACGGCCGACTCGTCGATCACCGGTTCAACCGCACCGATGTTGCCCCCGACAGGCCGGGGAAACGCGGCCAGAGCCCCTGAACGAGCGCGGTGCGGCTTTCGGTCTTTGCTCCCGCCTGCTGCTGATACATCCAGTAGTTGCGCAGGACGATGGTGACGTAACCGCGCGTCTCCCAATAAGGGACGCTTTCGATATACATCAGCGGATCGCGGTTGATGTCGCTGCCGCGCGCATTCCAGCGGTCAAGCGGGGCAGGGCCGGCGTTGTAGGCCATAATGACTTTGGGCAGGAGGCCGCCGGTCGACGCCATGTCGCGCAAATGTTCGATATAGCTCTGGCCATATTCCATGTTGGTCGACGGATTGGCGAGCGAACCCAATACCACCCCTTTGCGCCGTGCGATGTCGCTTGCAGTTCCGGGGCGGACCTGCATCAGGCCGCGTGCACCAGCCGGACTGGTCACATTGACGCGGAAATTCGATTCCTGAAGCGCATGGGCAAAGACGAGCGCACGGTCGACCCGCCATCCACCCTCGGGCGACCAACTTGCAGGCATCGGATAACGCCCCTCGACCGTTGTGCGCGCACCGCGCGGGCCGTTGTGGGCGAGATAAAGCTGGGTTGAGGGCAGGTTGAGCTTGCCCGCGATCAGCGTCAGCGTCGCATGTTCGGCGGGGACGCCGATGCGCGCTTGCCAGCGGATGAGTTCATCGGCGCGCTCTATCTGGCCGATTTCGGCGAGTGCGAGCGCGGCGCGGACATTGGGACGGTCGGCAACTTTGCGGATCGCATTGCTGCCATCGTCATTCTTTGCGGGGCTGAGACCCATCGCCGTTTGCGCGAGCATACCGTAAAATGTCTCTTCGAGCCGCGCGGCGCTGCGCAGATGCGGCTGGACGCGTTCGGGCTGTTTGGCGGCCATGTCGGCGCGCGCCGCCCAATAATGTCCGGCGGCGATCATCTCGGCATCCGAATGGCGGCGGGCGACCGAAGAAAAGGCGGTTGAAGCACCCTGCCAGTCTTTCTGACGCCATGCCGCGAGCCCGACGATCCATTCGGACATTGCAGCCCAATCGCCGGTTCCGGCTTTTGCTGTTGTGGCGAGCTTGCGTGCGGCCACGTCATCACCCGTCAGAAAATAAGACCATGCAACGCGCTGCTGCCATTCGGTGCGGGCATCGGGTGTGAGGTCATCCTCGTTGAGGACCAGCACGGCCTCGGCGTCGATTGGGCGATCATCCTTGATCAGTGGCAGGATTTGCGCAGCGAGGCCACCGGCGGCCGGGTCGCCTTCAGTGGTGCGCGTGCGACCGCGACGCGGCGAGGTGCCGAGCCAGGTCAGTTCGCGGACTTCGGGCAGGAGGGGAACTGTTGTGGCACCGCGCGCGCCTGCCAGGCGAACGAGTGACGGCGCAAAGGGCAGATCGGGTGCGATGGTGGCCAATGTGACGAGATCGGCGGCCTCGGCCTTTGGCGACCCCTTTGCAGTGTAGATGATCGCGCGGGCGATGGGGTGTAGCGGTCCTTCATCCATCGCCGCCAGTTTGGCACTGGCGTCGGCCCAGCTGCCCGCCGTGATACTGGCGAAAATGTCGCGGTAACGTTCGCGAGCGTTAGGGCCGAGCTGGACGGGCAGCGACGCGGCGGATGATGCCGGGGCGTTACCGGCGAAGGCCATCGAGGGCATAACGACCGACGAAAGCATCAAAGTAGCGAGATATACTCTGTTTTTCACGCATCGGTCCCAATGATTAGTCGTTGCATTTCGACCCAAGCCGCAGATTTACGGGATTTCGACCCGTCAAACATCCGCGGATGCGCCGTCGCTATGGTGTCCATAGTGCTGCCGGGCAGGTTAACCTTGTGTAACTTTCCTTTGGCCGCGGCATCGTCGATCCCGAGGATGGCACGGCTCGCCGCGCCGCCGACCAACCAAAGCTGTTTGGGCGCAACGAAAGCGATGTGCTGCTTTGCCAGAATGGCAAGCGGCGTGATGCTCTCGTCGGTTAGGCGACCGGTCATCGGGCGTCCCGGGCAGAGCGCGGCGATATAGACCGATCCGCGATCCCTCCTGAGGGCGTCGAGCATCTTGTCGAAAACAGGATCGGACAGCAGTTTCCCCGAATCAATGTCGGCCGCATCGGGAAAATCGACGAGGACCATCAGGTCGCTTGTCGCATTGCCACTGGCGGCGATGCGCCGTCTGGCTGGGCCGGCGTCGGGCACGTCGTCGTGCGTTAAATGATAAACCAGCGCTTCGAGCGACTGCGGACGTGTTACTATCGGGGTTTGCACCGATGGTTGAATAACCGGCTTTGCAGCTACGGCAGCACCCAGCCAGCCGTGCGGAGCTTCGCTGATCGCGGTATCGACCCCCGCATCGCGCCACCAGCCAAGCAGACTGGCAGCCGCGTCAACATCGTAATTCTGCCGATCCAGCCTCATATAGCAACAAGGCAGGTTCTTGACGGCGCGGTCAATGATAGGGAGAGGTCACAGGGACAGCCCGTTACCCGCGCGCGGCAAAGTGCGGCC
>JAYUYR010000246.1:0-4107 GCA_043752405.1 Sphingomonas sp.
CGGGGCCCTTTTTGTAGACCTGTGCGATGCGCTCGCAAAACAGCTTGAGCATATCGACATTCGCTGCTCGGCCGAAGCGGTCGAAGTATCGTCCGATCACGCTGCCTCGTTTGCATTGCTTTTAACCGAGTTGATCACCAATGCGGCCAAGCACGCTTATGATATCAATGGCGGTGTGGTCCACGTCCGGCTGACCAATGATGGCGCGGGTTGGCTGCTTGTAGTCAGCGACGAAGGCATCGGTCTCAGTTCGGACTTCACGCTTGAAACTGTGGGCGAAGAAAGTCTGGGAATGTATCTGATAAAGGCGTTGGCCGATAATCTTGGCGGGACCGTTGAGATCGGTCACGGACCCGGAGCAACGTTCGAGATCAGGTTCTAATTCGGGCACGATGCTCTAACGTGACGTTAACCAATGATACGCCATAGACCGGTCCGAAATTCGGGGAATGACGTGTGGACGAGCTGATCGGCGAATTTGTAGCGGAAACGCGCGAGACGCTGGAGCATATCGGCGAAGCGCTGGTGGATTGGGAAAGCCATCCGAATGATGCTGCGCGCCTCGACCAGATTTTCCGCTTTGTGCATACCGTTAAGGGAAGTTGCGGCTTTTTGGACCTGCCGCGGATCGGTGCGCTGGCGCATGCTGCCGAGAGCGCGCTAGGTGAAGTGCGCGACGGCAAGCGGACAACCGATGCACGGCTGATTGGTGCGATGTTGGCGATTATCGATCGCATATCGCTGCTAAGCGAGGCGCTGCAGACAATGGCCGAGGTGCCCGACGTCGCCGGTGATGCAGCGTTGATCGCGGGAATCGACAGCGATGTAGCCTTGATTGCCGAGTCGGTTGCCGCACTTCCCAAGCAAGTGCGCAACGTCCGCGTCGCCATCGATGTACTCGAAACTGCCATGACACAGGTGTCAGACCTAGTGCTAGCGCGCAACGAATTGGCGCGGCAATTGCGCGAGACCGAGACGGATATGCTGACGGCGGCGGCGTTCGAGCGGGTTTCCTCGGCGATCAGCGAAATTCGCGAAACAATTGCTCGGACACGGATGCAGCCGATTGAGCGCCTGTTCGCACTGCTCCCGCGTCTTGTCCGCGATACAGCAAGCGCGGTTGGCAAATCAGTGCAATTGCGCATCGAGGGTAGCGACGTTGAGATCGATCGCGAGATGATCGAAGCGATCCGCGATCCGCTGACGCATATTGTGCGCAATGCGATCGATCACGGGATTGAACATGCCGACGAACGCGAACGGGCAGGCAAGGTAGCGAGTGGAAAGCTGACCGTGATTGCACGCCAATCGGGCAATCAGGTGTCGATCGTGGTGGCCGATGACGGGCGAGGGATCGATGTTACGCGCCTGATCAAAAATGCAGTTGCCGCCAATCTTGTGACCGCATCCAAAGCCGAAGGAATGTCGGCCGAGGCAGCGTCGTATCTGATCTTCGCGCCGGGACTGTCGACCGCCAAAGATGTAACTGCAATTTCGGGCCGCGGTGTTGGGATGGACGTGGTCCGCACCAATGTCGAACGGCTGGGCGGCGCAATCTCGATCGATAACCGGCCCGGGCTGGGGCTGACGATTACCCTGCGCGCGCCGTTAACGCTTAGCATCATGAACGCGCTGCTGGTCGAATCGGGCGGCCGGGCATTCGCGATACCGCGCGCCGCGATCCACGAAATCGTATTGGTCAAATCGCCATCGGTTCGGGTCGAAGCGGTTGGCGGGGGCTATGTTGCCGTGGTGCGCGGACGGATGTTGTCAGTCGTGTCGCTGGCGGCAATGCTCGGCCTCCGTGATGAACCCTTGTCGCATTTGGTGATTATCGATCCGCCGGGGGGCAATCGCTTTGCCATGGGTGTAGCATTCGTTCGCGACCATGAAGAATTGGTCGTACGGCCCACCGCACCACATATTGCCTCGTTGGGCGCTTTTGCCGGGCAGGCGCTGCCCGACAGTGGCGTGCCGCTATTGGTAATCGATCCGGCAGGCATTGCAGTACGCGCCGGTATTTCCGAAGAGCGGCAGCATCGCGCCACTTCCGAAGTAGCTGTCGTCAATATCGAAACACGATCGATGTTGCTGTTCGAAGGATTGGATGGCCAGCGCCGTGCGCTTCGGACTGCCAACATCGGCCATATCGACGATGTCGACGCAAGCGATTTTGTCACGCAGGGCGACCATGTTTATGTCACCGTCGAGGGCATGTTGATGGCCGTCGTTCTTGACGGGGATTTGCCGACAACAGGGCGGGTTGCGCTCCTGCGTCTGATGCATGAAGAAGTCGAGGTCGGCTATCCGGTACGTGCGGTCTATGATCTCGCACCAGTCCCCGTCGTTGCGCCCGTGGGGGACGGCGTGGTCGAAGGTTTTGTTCTAATCGAAGGCAGCGCCGTGCCGCTGCTCGCGTGGCCGCGCCTATTACCGGTGTCGACCAAACGGAAGTTGCGGGCATGACGATGGTGGTTCTGGTGGCAACAATTGGCGGCGAGCAAGTGGCGATCAATGCCGCCGCTATCGAGGCAGTGGTCGACCTGTGGCAAGTTGTGCCGGTGCCATTGGCGGCCGAGCATATTATTGGCCTTGCCGCTGTGCGCAGCCGCGTGTTGACCGTAATCGATGCTGCAGCGGCGGTTGGTCTTCGTGCCAAGGCAACCGGCAACCGTGCCATTGTCATCGAAACCGAAGGACATCGTTATGCATTGCGCGTCGATTCGATTGCCGAAGTTGTGACACAGCTGGGCCCGATGATTGCATCCGAGGCCAGTGTCGGCGAAAACTGGAAAACAGTGGCCATTGGCACCGTGGATACCCCACATGGCTTTGCGGTGCTGATTGACCCGACATTATTGATTGCCGGACCGCTCGCGAAAGCAGCGTGAGGCGTTAACCCGGTAAACACCAGTTGCGCGTATAACCTTAGTTTCGAGCTTAAGCAGGCAAAAGGTGTAGCACAGATGACGAGAACTTGCCTGATCGTGGATGATTCGAAAGTTATCCGAAAGGTCGCGCGGCATATATTGGAAGCGCTCGATTTCAGCGTTTCCGAAGCCGAGGATGGCAAGGCTGCGCTTGATGCGTGCGCGGTATCGCGGCCCGATGTGGTCCTGCTCGACTGGAACATGCCGGTTATGAGCGGAATGGAATTCCTTCGCGCACTAAGTGAACGCGGTGGCGAAAAGCCAAAAATTGTCTTTTGCACAACCGAAAACGGCACGGCGCATATCCGCGCGGCACTAGAGGCGGGGGCTGACGAGTATATCATGAAGCCCTTTGATCGCGAGACACTCGCAAGCAAACTCCAGATCGTCGGCGTCGCCTAAGGCGTGCCCGACATGCTGCAATCCATTTTTTTACAGCGTCCATCCGATATTGTTGCTGCGCCAATTCGTGTTCTTATCGTGGACGATTCCGCAGTGGTGCGCGCCGCATTGTCCCGGATTGTCGCCGATGCCCCCGAATTCGAGGTTGCCGCCGCTTTAGACGGCGCGCGGCGGGCGATTGACTGGCTCGCGACAAGCAGTGTCGATGTCATCTTGCTCGATGTCCAAATGCCCGGCCTCAACGGTATTGCTGCACTGCCCGAACTTGTCGCGGCGAGTGGCGGCGCCCATATTCTAATCGTCTCGATGCTGGCGGGCGATGGAGCGCGGGCGACGATACAAGCTTTGGCGTTGGGAGCTGCCGACACTTTGGCGAAACCCGAAACTGCCGCAATGGGCCGGCAATTCGGCGACGTGCTGATCAACAAAATGCTGCGGCTTGGCAAGGCAAAGCCTGCGGCATTTGTGGAGATCTGTGAACCGCTGCCGCTACGTCGGGCGGTTGACATGCCGGTTGCATGTCTGGCGATCGGCGCATCGACGGGGGGGCTACATGCGCTCAAGGATTTCTTTGAGGCATTACCCAAGGACTTCGATGTACCGATATTGGTGACCCAGCATTTGCCACCAGTGTTCATGTCGTTCTTTGCCGACCAGCTTTGCACGCTGTCCGGTCGCCCCACATATGTTGCGCGATCGGGACAGGTCATTCAACGCGGCGAGATACTGGTCGCACCGGGCGAGCGGCATCTTTCGTTGTCGAGAGCGGGCAGCA
>JAYUYR010000247.1:0-4098 GCA_043752405.1 Sphingomonas sp.
TTCGCCGAGCATTTCGAAATAGGCCGAATGATAAGCGCGTGCCTGGTCATATTCGACCGAGGTGGACGTGTCGCTGTCGCTGCCCCCGGTGGTAACGACTTTGATCTTGTTGCCGCGATAGGCATCGAAGCCGCCGCCGAACGGGTGTTCCTTTACATAGTCCCGGGTCCAGCTCCACACCGCGAGCCGGGTGCCGGCTGAGGTGTCGGCCTTATAGTCCTTGATCGTGTCCATGCGGCTGGTGAAGCTGGCGGGAAGGAGCGGGATGATGACTAGCGACGCGGCGGCGACACAGGTGACGTAGAGCACCCGGCGCTTGGTTGACCGCAACATCAGGACAGCAAGGACAGCGATGCAGACGAGGCCGGTGCGCGCCTGTGTGCCGACGGGCACAAGCAGGCAGGCGAAGATGAGCGCATAGGCAAAAGTTTTGACGCGCCAGTCGGACGGATAGATGGTGCCGGACTTCACCAGCCAGATGATCAGCGGGATGATCGCGATGGCGACGCAGGAAATGATGCTGCCTTCGTAAAGGCCGCTGTTGTTCGTCACCATGAGGTTCAGCGCACCGTAGCCACCGCCCGACACCAGCGTCTTGATGCCGCCGACGATAATTATCGACGCCGCCGACAGGATCATGAACAACGCCAGCGCTTCGATCCGCAAGCGCGTGCGCAGGGTAAGAGGAAGGAAAATGCCGAACGCCAGCGCTTTCCACACCCAATCCCATTTGCGCAATGCGTCGACGGGAAAATCGGCCTGCAGGGTCGTGACCCCGCAATAGATGAGCAGGACAAGCATCAGAAACTGGCGCGGGGCGACGCGGGTGTCCTTCTTGTCGTCGAACAGCGCCCAGCCCATCGCCGCGAGCACGACCATGATGAGCGAAACGGGCACGGTATTGAGCAGGAGATAGGTCAGCCGCTGTGGCGAAACGATGTCGACATAGACATAGCCGAGCACCAGCAGGAACGGTCGGCGAAAGCCCATGCCGACCAGCGCCACCAGGAATGCAACAAAAGCGAGATCGCGCATTTACTTGCGGCCCCATCCCGGTTCTGGATCGGAATCTTCGTTGTCCAGATCGGGTCGCGACAGCATCCGCCATGCCGCATAGAGCAGCAGGAAATGCGTGAGGCCGAGCGAGAAGTTGTCGATCATGTTGCCAGCACTAGAATAATCCGGTTGACGTCACCTTAAGTTTGTTGGTGCAAGGCAAGCGTCCGATGCGCATTCTCCATGTTCTCGACCACAGCCTGCCGCTGCACAGCGGCTACACCTTTCGGACGCGGGCGATCATGCGGGCGCAGATGGCGCTGGGGTGGGAAGTTGTGGGTGTCACGGGGGTTCGCCAGGGGGCTGGGGCGGGGGCAGGCGTCGAAACCATCGACGGCCTGACGTTTTACCGGACACCACCGGTTGCCAAGCTGCCGGGGCCGTTGTCCGAACTGAACGAAGTGCGGGGGTTGGTGCGGGCCATCGAGGGGGTGGTGGACAGTTTTCGGCCCGATGTGCTGCACGCACATTCGCCGGTGCTGGGTGCGCTGGCAGGGTTGCGGGTGGCAAGGCGGCATAATCTGCCGCTGGTGTATGAAATTCGCGCTTTCTGGGAAGATGCGGCGGTCGCCAATGGCACGGGAACCGACGGGTCGATGCGGTTTCGTGCGACCAAGGCAATCGAGACATGGGCCGCTCAGCGCGCCGATGCGGTGGCAGTCATTTGCGACGGGCTGCGCGGCGATCTGGTGGCGCGGGGGATTGATCCGGCCAAGATTCTGGTCGCCCCCAACGGTGTCGATATGGCGATGTTCGGTAAGCCACCGCCGCGTGACGCGGGACTGGCGGCGTCGCTTGGGCTGAATGGCGGCGACGTTGTTGGCTATGTCGGCAGCTTTTATGACTATGAGGGGATCGACGACCTGATCGCCGCCATGCCTGCGTTGATGGCGGCGCGGCCCGAGGCGCATTTGCTGCTGGTCGGGGGCGGGCCGATGGAAGCGGCGTTGCGAGCGCAGGCGCACGGATCGTCGGCAGCGGGGCGGATACACTTTGTCGGGCGGGTGCTGCACGAGGAAGTCGAGCGTTACTATAGCCTGATCGATGTGCTCGCCTATCCGCGCAAGAAGATGCGGCTCACCGATCTGGTCACCCCGCTGAAACCGCTCGAGGCGATGGCGCAGGGCAAGCTGGTGGCGGCGTCGAATGTCGGCGGGCACCGCGAGCTGATCGAGAACGGGGTGACGGGGACGTTGTTTGCTGCGGATGATCCGGCAGCGATCGCATTGGCGTTGGCCGGGATGCTGGCGGATCGTTCGGGGTGGGGCGAACGCCGCACCGTTGCGCGCGCTTTTGTCGAAAGGGATCGTAACTGGTCGTCAAACATTTCACGTTATGAAACTGTTTACCGTAAGTTGGTTGCCAGGCGTTCACGGCAGCAGCGGTGAAGGAAAATGAGTTTATGGTCACGCTAGCAAGACGCGCCCAGCGCATTCCCTTTGCACCCGTCGTGGCGGTCCTGTTCGGGGGTGCTGCCGCTGTTCTGGTCGCTGCTGTGCCGCGGTGGATGTTCGAATCGACAGTCGTGGCGAGTGGATTGCCGACGGTTCTTGCAGCTGCCGCACCGCCGCTGGGGCTGATGGCGCGCATTCTGGCGATCATGCTGGGGTTTGCCGCGGTTGCCGGCGCGACGTGGGTGCTGGTCTCCGCAGCTACGAGGATGCTGGAAGCCAATGCGCGGGCGCGGACGCCGTGGCGCGATGCCGGCTATGATGGCAGTCTAGATCTGTCGCGGTCGGACATACTGCCGCCGCGCCGCCCGATTTTTGCCCCCGACGAACTCGGTGCACCGCTGATGTCCGACGAAGCGATAATGCCGGTCACGCCATTTTTCGATGGCGAACCCGAACTGGCCGCGCCGGTGGTGTTCGAGGAACGCGAGGCTATGGTTGCCCGGCCCATCAGCACCGACACGTCGATTGCGGCGCTGATCCGCCGGTTTGAAGAAGGATTGGCACGTCGTGCCGCGAACAGTCCCGATTCCGATCCTGATGGTCCGGGACAAGGCGAAATGCCGCTGTCGCGTTCGTGGATCATGCCCGAAAATGTGGAGGTGACTCCCGACGCCGACGACGACAGTGCGCTGCGGCAGGCGCTGGGCACGTTACGTCGGATGGCGCGTGGCTAAGCTTTGGCGATATCGGCAAGATAGTTCTCCATCGGGGTAATGGCTTGCGCTGTCAGCCGGACATAGGTCGACCGCGCATCGCGGGGATGGCTGAGACGTTCGACGAGACCCTGATCCTGCAGTCGCTGCAAGTGGCGCAAGGCCGTGGTTGCCGGAACATCGGCACCAATGCCCACGCTGGTGACGGTAATCCGCCGTCGATCGCCATCGGCAATATACAGGTCGAGCAGCATGTCCCACATCGGCTCGGCAAACAGTCGCCCCGGAAAATGATGGGCACGAAGGCGCCGTTCGCGGTAAAGTTCGCGTGCGGTTTCGATCAAAGGGACGCTGTGGATTGGTCTTGTCGCAGGATAGTCAATCATGGATTGATCGCCGCGTATGACCGAAGTGTATCGAAACAATGAAAAGGATTGCAATTTTAGCCCGACAAACAGGCACCGGCGCCTAAACGCCAATGGGGGCCGATCTTGCGACCGACCCCCACTGCGCTGGGCTTCTATCATGCCGTTCTTGGCATTGCTGCCGAACGACGTGGCACAAGGCCCAAGCGTTGCTGCGAGCTTTCGCTTTGTCGCTCTCCGTTTCCGGTTCACGGCTTGGCTGCGGCATCGCATGGCTGCTTTGAGTATCGAGGTTCGCGTTACGGCGCTGCTTGCGCATTGCTATTTCGCTGAGGCCTCTCATCGCCACAACCCGAACCGGCACTTTCCGTCATTTCATCCCGCTTGCGCGTTCAGCATGGCGTCGTTTCCAGCCCTTGCATCTTCAGGTTGAGTGGACGTTTCCGCTTCGTCTTCCCGTTGACTATGGTGCGAAGCTCTCATGCCTTGCCGAGTCGCACCAGCGCAAAATCACTGCTTTTGCCTGTGGATAACGAGGATATCGGGGACAGCTTACGCCCAATCGAGAAT
>JAYUYR010000248.1:0-4089 GCA_043752405.1 Sphingomonas sp.
CCGGGGTCGCTGTCGATCAGCATGGCCTGTTCCTCGGCGCCGCTGATCTTGACGAGCAGCGCGGTCTTTCCGTCGCCGTGGTGGTCCATAGAAACATAGGCAAATTTTTTGCCGCTGATGATCCCGAAACAGGGCATGCCGTGCGACAGCGTTTCCTCAGCCTCGGGCTGTATCATCGCCCGTTCACGGACGCGCGCGACGAGCCATTCGGGGCCGGCCTCGCGCGACACATAGTCGGCGAGGACACGGGGATAAAGCTGATGCTCGGCAATCAACACCCTCGCGGCCAGTGTTTCGGGCGTATCACCGGGCAGGATCGCCACTTCGATTTGCCCCAGCACCGGCCCGTCATCGAGTTCGCCGGTCACGACATGCACCGAACAGCCCGAAACCCCTTCACCCGCCGCCAGCGCGCGCTCATGCGTGTCGAGGCCTTTGTAGGCGGGCAGGAGCGAGGGGTGAATGTTGAGGATTCGATCCGGCCATTCGCTTACAAATTCGGGCGAGAGCAGCCGCATGTATCCCGCCAGTGCAATATATTCCGCGCCGTGATCGCGGGCGGCGGCGCTCATAATGGCATCGAATTGCGAGCGGGGCGTTCCCTTGTGGCTGTGCGCGAAGGTCGCAATCCCTTCCGCCTTTGCGAGCGTCAGGCCCGCTGCGTCGGGATCGTTTGCGGCGACCAGCGCGATCTCATAGGGGCAATCCGCCGCCTTCGCCGCATAGAGTAACGCCGCCATGTTCGAGCCGCGGCCCGAAATGAAAACGGCGATCCGCGCTTTAGCCATCAAACACTCCGCTTGGGCTGAGCTTGTCGAAGCCCTGTCCTTCTTGTTCGCCGTTGCGGGCAGAAGGGCAACCCTTCGACAAGCTCAGGGCAACCGGTATTTGTTTAGCCATTGTGCCTTGCCGACCACGCCGCCCGGGCGCTCCATGTCTCCACCGAACCCGACACCGTGCAGCCCCTGTCCCCTGCCGCGACATGGCCGATGCGGACGACGCTTTCGCCTGCCGCAGACAGCGCTGCGGTAACCATCTCGACATCCTCCTCACGCACGAAAACTGCCATGCCGACACCGCAATTGAACGTCCGCGCCATTTCTTCTGGTTCGATATGCCCTTGTGCTTGTAGAAACGCCATCAGGCGCGGCTGCTCCCAGGCATCGGCATCAACATGCGCGTGGAGGTGCGCTGGCAGCACACGCGGGATATTCTCGAGCAAACCGCCGCCGGTAATATGCGCCATTGCGGTGATCTGCCCCGTGCGGACAAGCGGTAGCAGTGGCTTCACATAAATCCGCGTCGGCGCCATCAGCGCGTCGATCAGCAACACGTCCTGATCAAACAGCGCAGGCCGGTCCATGCGCCAGCCCTTGTCCGCCGCCAGACGCCGCACCAGCGAAAACCCGTTCGAATGGACCCCCGACGATGCGAGCCCCAGAATTATATTGCCCGCCGCTACCTTGTCCGCCGTCAGTACCTGCGACCGCTCGACTGCGCCGACACAAAATCCCGCCAGATCATAATCACCATCGGCATACATGCCGGGCATTTCGGCCGTTTCGCCCCCGATCAGCGCGCATCCGGCAATCTTGCAGCCTTCCGCAATTCCAGCGATCACGCGCTCCGCCACCGCCGAATCAAGTTTCCCGCTCGCATAATAATCGAGGAAAAACAGCGGCTCAGCACCCTGAACGATCAAATCGTTGACGCACATTGCGACCAGATCGATGCCGACTCCGTCATGCGCGTTGTAATCGATGGCGAGTTTCAACTTCGTGCCAACGCCATCATTGGCAGCAACCAGCAGCGGATCGATAAATCCCGCCGCCTTCAGATCGAAAAACCCGCCGAAACCGCCGAGATCAGCATCCGCCCCGGGACGCCGCGTGGCTTTCGCCAAAGGCGCGATCACGCGCACAAGGGCATTGCCTGCATCGATCGAAACACCCGATTGGGCATAAGTGTAAGGGGCGCGATTGGTCATGGATTATGCGCCTAGCGACAAGGCGCTTGGATTTCCACGGGCAAGGCGTCAAAAGGCCGCTTGTGAATTCACGTTTTATTCCTGTTGCGCTGTTTGCTGCTATGCTCGGTCTGGGCGCGATCGTTTATGCGCAGATCGACGGTGGCGACCGCGGGGTCGCACCGCTCGATTCGTCGGGCAGTTTCGAAGTCACCGGCATCAACGTCGATGTCGCTGCCAGAACGGGTGAGGCGGCGCGTCTTGGTGGTTGGCGACTGGCGCAACGCAAGGGTTGGGCGATGCTCTGGGCCAAAACGCACGGTAGCAGCGCGGGCGCCCCGGGCCTGTCCGATTCGGCACTCGATGCGATTGTTGCCGGGATCGTCGTCGATGATGAACAGATCAGCACCAATCGTTATGTCGCAAAATTGGGCGTACTGTTCGACCGCGCGCGTGCCGGACAGATATTGGGTATCAGCGGCAATATCTCGCGCTCGGCCCCCTTGCTCGTGATTCCCGTGCAATGGTCAGGCGGCACGCCGCAGAGTTTCGAATCGAAAACCGAGTGGCAAAAGGCGTGGGCACGCTTTCGTTCGGGTTCGAGCTCAATTGATTATGTCCGGCCTAGCGGCAGCGGCCCCGATCCGCTGTTGCTGAACTATGGCCAGACACTGCGCCCGGGTCGGCTGTGGTGGCGTTCGCTGCTCGATCAATATGGGGCGGCCGACGTGCTGGTCCCGCAAGTTCGGCTTGAGCGTATGTGGCCCGGCGGTCCGGTTATCGGTCATTTTGTCGCACGTTTTGGCCCTGACAACCGCGAAATCACGTCCTTTGCACTTCGTGTGAATACCAGCGACGCTATTCCCGCCATGTTCGATGAGGCCGTCAGGCGGATGGATTCGGCTTATGCCGGGGCGCTGGCCCTCGGCATGTTGCGGCCCGACCCGTCGCTGGTCTTCGAAACGCCGATCGATCCGTCCGAGCTAATAGCCAATATCACCGACGCTCTGCCCATCGAAGGCGCAACCGATGTGGTTGAAAACGGCAGTGTTTCGCTTGGGTCGTCGTCGACCTATACAATACAATTCGATACGCCCGACGTCGGATCGGTGACCAGCATTGAAGCGTCGGTGCGCAGTGTTCCGGGCGTCAAGTCGACCAACACTACCAGCCTCGCGCTCGGCGGCATCTCGATTATGAAAGTAACATTCGACGGCGACATGGCGGCGCTGCGGTCGGCACTTGGCGCGCGCGGTTTCCGTGTGGAGGAAGGTGGCGGTACTTTGCGCATCCGACGGTCAGCGCCTGCGGCCCCAAAGCCAACTTCACCCCCTTCCGCGACCGAGCAATGAGCCAGATCGCGCTGCCGCTCGACTGGCCGGCAGAAGAAGCGAACGATGCTTTCATAGTCACCGCGTCGAACGAAGACGCGGTCCGCCGTATCCAGGCGTTCGCGACCTGGCCCGTCTGCACAATGATCCTGACCGGACCGCGCAAGTCGGGGCGGAGCCTTTTCGGGCGGTTATTCTCCGCTCGATCGGGGGCCGTACTGATTGACGATGCCGAGGGGCGCAGCGAGACCGAGATTTTTCACGCGTGGAATGATGCGCAGGCGCGCCGGCGGCCTTTGCTGTTAATCGCGGACACGCCGCCGCCACTGTGGAACCCATCGCTTCCCGATTTGCGGTCAAGGCTGTCTGCGACGCCTTCTGTCGCATTTGGTGACCCCGATGAAGATTTGGTTGCACAACTGATCACTCAGCTGCTCGAACGGCGCGGGATTGCGGCGTCTGCCGAACTGATCGCTTATTTGACGCCGCGGGTGGAACGCAGTCACCACATTGTTGTTTCCCTGATCGATAAGCTCGACGCTGCTTCCTTGTCACGCCGTCGGCCGGTTACGGTGCCACTTGCGCGCGAGATTCTGGCGGTCGACGACGGCGCAGCGCAGGCGTAAAGGCGGCAAATGGCATCAACTCCCGACAACGCGCGCTATTTCAACCGCGAACTCAGCTGGCTCGCGTTCAACCGGCGTGTGCTCGAAGAGTCGCAAAACCGGGCGCATCCGTTACTCGAACGTCTCCGCTTTCTGTCGATATCAGGAAACAACCTCGACGAGTTTT
>JAYUYR010000249.1:0-4086 GCA_043752405.1 Sphingomonas sp.
CGATCCCGTCCGCTACATTGCCAACCGCTCGTCGGGCAAACAGGGTTTCGCCATCGCCGCCGCGCTCGCCGCAAAAGGCGCACGGGTCACGCTGATCGCAGGACCGGTAACACTCGAAACCCCGCCGGGCGTGACCCGCATCGACGTGCAGACCGCGCGCGAAATGGCCGCCGCCGTCGACGCCGTCCTCCCCGCCGACGCCGCCATCATGGTTGCCGCCGTCGCCGACTGGCGCGTCGAAAGCGCACCGCAAAAGATCAAGAAAGACGGCAGCGGCGTAATGCCCACGTTCACCCTCGTCGAAAACCCGGACATACTGGCAGAACTGGCCCGCAGCCCTAAGCGCCCCAGACTCCTCGTGGGCTTCGCTGCCGAAACTGAAAACGTCATCGAGAATGCGAAAGCCAAACGGCTGCGCAAAGGCTGCGACTGGATCATCGCCAACGATGTCTCGGGTGATGTGATGGGCGGAGCTGCGAACACGGTCCATATCGTGACAGCGGACGGCGTCGAGAGTTGGGAACGGATGGCGAAGGGGGATGTGGCGGAAAAGTTGGCGGCGCGGGTCATCGAGGCAATGTCGAAACATTAGCGGCAGCTTGCGACAACTGACCGGACATTCAAAGTTTACCAGCCCGAGGTACAAGCCGGTCATGTTTATCCGCTTTGTTGTAGGGCGCTACGACCCACGGTCTGGAAGGCGTCAGGGGGTATTGCGTGCAGGTAAGCTTTTGCTGGAGCAAAAGGATATATCGAGCGCAGACGTCGAGAAACTTCAGCAGACGTTCGATTGGTTCAATTCCAATCTGCCACACCCGACACGCTTTTCCCTGTCAGCCCGGCCTAATCGCAAGGCCCAAGCACTCAGTTGGTTCAAATCAACGGCGATCGACCACATTGCAAAGATGCGCGACTATACGGGTGTGCTCAACCAGCATGGTTTGCTTATTGACGTGCTAAAAACAGCCCGGCCCGGATATGTCGTTTACGAGGATGACTATCAGGTCGTTGCTTACCCTTTTGCAGACACACCTTGCTGAGAGATATCCGCTTCGTTCCAACTTGGGCGTGGAACCAGACTGTCCACTTTCCACCAAAAGCAGTCACCGCGTGACCCCGTCCAACAGCTTTGCTAGCACGACGTCATGCGCGCCATCACCATCCCCCTCCTCCGCCTCCCGCACGGGACCGGCCTCCCCCTCCCCGCCTATGCCACCACCGGCGCTGCGGGGATGGACGTGGTCGCTGCCGAAGACCTTACCCTTGCCCCCGGCGCGCGCCATGCCGTCGCCACAGGGTTCGCAATGGCGATCCCGGAAGGCTTTGAAGTCCAGGTCCGCCCGCGATCGGGCTTGGCGCTCAAGCACGGCATCACTTGCCTCAACACGCCCGGCACGATTGACAGCGATTATCGCGGCGAAGTGAAAGTGATCCTCGCCAACCTGGGTAGCGAACCCTTCGACATCAAACGCGGCGACCGCATTGCCCAGCTTGTCCCAGCCCCTGTCCAGCGCGCCACACTGTTGGAAGTGTCCAGCCTCGATGACACGGTGCGCGGCGGCGGGGGTTTTGGCTCGACAGGTTCATGACCGCGTTGTCTGACGACCAGCTCGACCGCTACGCCCGTCACCTTGTCCTGCGTGAAATCGGCGGCGCGGGCCAGGCGGCGATCCGCGCCGCGACCATTGCCGTCATCGGTGCAGGCGGTATCGGTGCACCAGTGCTGCAGTATCTGGCAGCAGCGGGCGTCGGTCGACTGGTGATCATCGACGACGACGACGTCAGCCTGTCGAACCTGCAACGACAAGTGATTTTCGACACCGCCGATGTGGGACTAAGCAAAGCGAAACGCGCGGGCGAGCGGGTAACTGCGATTAATCCCGATGTGGCCGTAAGCGTGATTGATCAACGCATCAACGCCGCCAACGCCATCACTCTCCTAACCGGTGCCAACGTCGTCGTCGACGGATCGGACAATTTCGCCACCCGCCTGATCGTTGCCGACACGGCTTATTCCCTTCGTATCCCCCTGGTTTCTGCCGCCATCGGCCAGTTCCACGGTCAGCTCGGAACGTGGCGCGGGTGGGAGGCTGACCAGCCCTGTTACCGTTGCTATGTCGGCGATGCGCATGACAGCGATGATTGCGACAGTTGCGCCGACGTCGGCGTTCTTGGCGCCATGACCGGCGTAATGGGCAGCTACGCCGCGCTGGAGGTGCTTCGGTGCCTTCACCCCTTTGGCGATAGGCAAGCTGGCAAGCTGCACATCATCGACGGGCTAGTGCCATTAATGCGCACGATTACTATGCCGAAAGATCCGGGTTGCCGCACCTGTTCAGGGTAAAATTCTCGAGGGCTAAGCCTTTTTCGCCGCGGACTTCTTCTTGGGCGCTGCCTTCTTCTTGGCAGGAGCTTTACGCCCCTTCTTCACCGGAGCTGCCGCTGCCCGTGCATCGATCAGTTGCGCAGCTTCCTCAAGCGTCAGCGCTTCGGGCTCGACCGATTTCGGCACTGTCGCATTGGTCGTCCCATCCGTGACGTAGGGGCCATAACGCCCCGCCATCAGCTTGATCTCGAGCACGGTTCGCGGATGATTGCCGAGCACTTTCAAGGGCGCTTGCACCCCACGCGCCGGTCGTCCGCCATTGGCCGCTGCTTCGGCCAGCTTGACGACAGCCGTATTCATCCCAGTCTCGAACACCTCCGCCGTCGAGGTAAGCCGCGCATATTTGCCATCATGCGCGAGGTAGGGGCCATATCGCCCGATACTCGCTGTGATCGGATTGCCGCTTTCGGGGTGCGCGCCAATCGTGCGAGGAAGCGACAGGAGTTTGACGGCCCAGTCGACATCCATCTCGCCAATGTCTTTCGGTATTGAGGCGCGCTTGACTTCCTTGCCTTCGCCAACCTGGACATAGGGGCCAAAGCGGCCATTCTTCTTCTCGATCGGTAAGCCGCTGACTGGATCGGTTCCGAGCGTCTCGTCTTCGCCGCCAGTCGTCGGGGCGTCGCCACCCTGCCCGAACTGGCGCGTAAATTTGCATTCGGGATAGTTGGAACAGGCCACAAAAGCCCCGAACTTGCCTCCACGCAGCGCCAGTCGACCATCGCCGCATTTGGGGCAGAGGCGGGGGTCGCTCCCGTCCTCCTTCTCGGGGAACAGGAACGGGCTGAGGAACAGGTCGAGTTCCGCTGTCACTTCGGACGGCTTGGCTTCCATGACTTCTGCGGTTTTCGGTTTGAAATCACGCCAGAAGACTTCGAGCACAGCCTGCCATTGGGTGCGCCCGCCCGATACATCGTCGAGACTCTCCTCAAGGCCGGCAGTGTAGTCGTAACTCACATAGCGTTCGAAATAGCGTTCGAGGAATGCTGTGACCAAGCGACCACTTTCGCTAGGGCTGAAGCGGTTTTTGTCGGTGATCACGTAGTCACGGTCTTTGAGCGTCTGAAGGATCGACGCATAAGTGGATGGCCGCCCGATACCTAGCTCCTCCATCTTTTTAACAAGACTGGCTTCCGAATAGCGCGGCGGCGGTTGCGTGAAATGCTGCTCGGCGGTCACGGCTTTCTTCGCAGGAGCGTCACCGGTGGACAGCCGCGGCAACCGACGGCTGTCCTCGTCGTCGCTGTCGTCACGCCCCTCTTCGTACAGCGCTAGATAACCCGGAAAGAGGACAACCTGACCGGTCGCTCGCAAGGCATGCTGTCCGGTGCCGTCGGCCATCTCGATGCTAGTGCGTTCAAGGCGCGCGGACGCCATCTGGCTCGCCATCGCGCGTTTGAACACAAGTTCATACAGCTTGGCATGATCGCCGGAACCCGCGCGGTCTTTGCTGAAATCAGTCGGGCGGATGGCTTCGTGCGCTTCCTGCGCATTCTTTGCCTTGGCGATATACTGCCGTGGTTTGTCGGGAACATAAGACGCATCATAGCGCTTGGCGATGGCTCCGCGCGCAACCGAAATCGCGCTGCCGTCCATCTGGACACCATCGGTGCGCATATAGGTAATGGCGCCGTCTTCGTAGAGTCCCTGCGCCAGCCGCATTGTATGGCTTGCCGAAAAGCCAAGTTTGCGTGCCGCTT
>JAYUYR010000250.1:0-4082 GCA_043752405.1 Sphingomonas sp.
GGCGAACCCCGCCCGCCCATACGATACTGAACGATATACGACTTGGCGCCGGACGGGGTACATTTGACCCCGAACCCCTTGAGTTCCGAATCCCACAGAAAACTGTCCGTCGTGCACTGCTCGATGGCGTCAACAGACCGCTTGGTAATCTTTCCAATCGCCATTCTAATCGCACCCAGCAATCACCAAACAATCACGGTCAATACTATTCAGGGACACTGAGTGCAAGAGCATGAGGCAATAAACGCCCATTTTGCATAGATTTGGTATTGCAATGGCACCTATGGAAACTTGATAAGGCGCGGATGCGCTTCCTCTTAATCAGCGGGTCCTTGGTTCGAACCCAAGTGTGTCCACCATAATTGCCGATTATTCAGATGGCCTCAGTCCTTATCGCGCCCATAACAGTTTGATGCGGGGTCAGAGCGTCTTGATGATTGCCGAGAAATCGCTGGTGCCTGATCCGCCATCGACAAATGCCGTGTAAAGGTCGGCGGCGCGCGCGCACATTGGTGTGTCGGCATTCACTGATTGCGCCGCTTCCATCGCCAACTTCAAATCCTTGAGCATCAGCGCGGCGGCGAATCCGCCTTCATAGCCACGATCAGCAGGCGATTGCGGGCCGACACCGGGCACCGGGCAATAGCTCGTCATCGACCAGCTTTGTCCCGACGACACCGACGCAATGTCGTAGAAATTCTGCAAGTCGAGCCCAAGCTTCTCAGCCAGCGCAAAGGCTTCGCACGTCGCGATCATCGTCGCGCCCAATATCATGTTGTTGCAGATTTTGGCGGCCTGCCCTGCCCCCGCGTCACCGGCGCGGATCACGGCTTTGCCCATTGCCGACAGGATCGGTTGCGCCGCCGCAAACCCCGCATCGCTGCCCCCCACCATGAAGGTCAGTGTCCCTGCATCGGCTGCCGCGATGCCGCCCGACACCGGCGCATCGACCATGGCATAGCCCGCCCTAGTGGCGTCCCCAGCAACCGATCGCGCTGTCGTAACGTCGATGGTCGAACAATCGAGAAGTATCGCCGCCGTCGGCGCCTGGCCAAAAACATTGTTGCTATAAAAACCGTCGACGATTTCACCATTGGGTAGCATGGTCACAACCGCATCGACATCTTTGACCGCATCCGCCGTAACCTTGAACGGCACGCATCCCTTTGCCGTTGCCACATCAAGCGCCGCCTCGGACAAGTCGAATGCGTTGACGCTATGTCCCGCCCTGACCAGATTCGCGGCCATCCCGCCGCCCATATTGCCAAGTCCGACAAACGCAATTTTCATGTACCGCTCCACTCACCGGGACGCTTTTCAACGAAGGCCGCCATCCCTTCCTTCTGGTCCGCCGTGCCGAACAGGCCATGGAACAACCGTCGCTCGAAAACCACGCCCTGTTGCAAGCTCGTCTCGAAGGCTGCGTTGACCATTTCCTTGGTCGCCATCGCTGCCAGGGGAGCCATCCCTGCAATCGCGGTTGCCGTCTTGACCGCCTCGTCGATCAGATCGGCGGCTGGGACGATGCGCGCTACCAGCCCTGCCGCTTCAGCCTCGACTGCACCCATCATTCGCCCCGTGAGGCACATTTCCATTGCCTTGGCCTTACCGATGGCGCGGGTCAGGCGCTGCGATCCGCCCATGCCCGGAGTGACCGCCAACTTGATTTCGGGCTGGCCAAACTTGGCGCCGTCACCGGCGATGATGAAATCGGCCATCATCGCCACTTCGCATCCCCCGCCCAGCGCAAAACCGTTGACGGCCGCGATCCACGGCTTGCGCGTGGCGGTGGCGCGTTCCCAGCCCGCAAAGAAGTTGCTCGAATACATGCCGGCAAACGACTGCGCCTGCATCTCCTTGATGTCGGCGCCAGCCGCAAAAGCCTTTTCGTTCCCGGTCAGAACCGCACAGCGCTGGCTGTCATCGGCGTCGAATTTGCCGAACGCATCGATCAGATCCGCCAGCACCTGCGAATTAAGGGCATTCAGCACCTGCGGTCGGTTGAGCGTGATCAGCGTCACCGCCCCCCGCAATTCGATCAGGATTGTTTCGTAGGTCATAGCGGCGTCCATTCCTGGCCGGGCGGCATGGGTGCGAAGATCGCGTCGACTTCGGCCAGGTCGACGTGCGGTTGCCATTTCGGCGCATTGTCCTTGTCGATGATCAGCGCGCGGACACCCTCGATAAAATCATGCGTATGCACAACACGCGCTCCGATGGCATATTCCTGAGCCATTTCCGCAGCGAAGTCGCGCATTGCTGCCCCCTCGCGCAATTGGCGCAAGGCGACAGAACACGACAGCGGCGATTTGGTGCGAAGCGTCGCAAGCTCCTTGGTCGCCCAAGTGCCACCGTTGGATTCCAACGCTGCCATGATCGCGGCAACACTATCGCCTGCGAACAGCCGATCGATATGCGTCCGGTTTTCCACTATTCGTGCAATCGGCGCGCCGGTGCCATGTATCTTCAGCGTCGCCTGAATATCCGCCACATCTCCGGACAGCGCCGTCAGCGCCCCCGCAACATCGCCCGACAAAAGAAAATGCGTCGCCAGCCCGAGCGCCAGACACTCCGCACCGTCCAGACGTGCACCGGTCAGCGCAAGGAACTTCCCAACCTGCCCGGGTAACCGCGGCAGATACCAGCCGCCGCCGACATCGGGGAACAGGCCGATTCCGGTTTCGGGCATGGCAAACCGAGTATTCTCGGTCGCCACGCGATACCGGCAGGGAAGCGCGATCCCGACCCCACCGCCCATCGTGATCCCGTCCATGATCGCGACGGTGGGCTTGGCGTAGGTGAACAGCCGATGGTTCATCCGGTATTCGGCGTGGAAGAACGCGCGCGCCGCGCTGCCGTCCCCCGCACCCGATTCCGCGAGCATCCGTATGTCACCGCCGGCGCAGAACCCGCGCCCCTCTGTATGATCGAATACGACCACCTCAATTGCGTCATCGTTTTCAAACGCAGTCAGCGCCTCGATTATGCCAAGGCACATATCCATCGTCAGCGCATGGATTGCCGAGGGGCGATTGAGCCGGATGCGGCCGACTTTACCTTCGGTCTTGACGATAATGTCAGTTGTCACTGCCGCACCAGATCGCGGCCGATGATCATGCGCATGATCTGGTTGGTGCCCTCGAGGATCGAGTGGACCCGCAGGTCGCGCCAGAACCGTTCGATGGGATAATCCTGCAAATAGCCGTAGCCGCCGAACAATTGCAGCGCGTCATTGGCCACTTTTGACCCGGTGTCGGTCGCCAGCCGCTTGGCCATTGCCGAAAAACGTGACTTGTCTGGCGCATTCGCGGTTACCTTGGCTGCTGCCATGTATAGCAGTGCGCGCGCTGCTTCGAGGTCGGTTGCCATGTCGGCAAGCATGAACTGCGTATTCTGGAATTCGGCCACCGGCTGTCCGAACTGCTGGCGCTCCTTGGTATATTTGATTGCTTCGTCCAGACACCGTTGCGCGCCTCCAAGCGAGCAGGCGCCGATGTTCAGTCGCCCGCCGTCGAGCCCCATCATCGCAAATCGAAAGCCATCGCCTTCCGCCCCCACGCGGTTTTCAACGGGCACTTTAACGTCCTCGAACACGACTTGCGCGGTCGGTTGCGAATGCCAGCCGAGTTTCTTCTCGTTCGCGCCGAAGTCAACGCCCGGCCTGTCCTTTTCGATCACGAGGCAGGAAATCCCCTTCGGCCCGTCCGCCCCGGTGCGGACCATCGTAACATAGATTTCGTTCTCACCCGCCCCGCTGATGAACTGCTTGGTGCCGTTGACGACATAATAGTCGCCTTCCAATCGCGCCGTGGTTTTCAGCGCGGCGGCATCCGATCCACTGCCGGGCTCGGTCAGGCAGTACGACGCGATTTTCGCCATACCGACAAGGTCGGGCAGGAACTTCGCTTTGACCTCTGCTGACCCGAAACAATCGATCATCCACGACGCCATATTATGGATTGAAATAAAAGCGCTGGTCGACGGACAGCCATAGGCCATCGCTTCCATGATCAGCGCTGCCTCGAGCCGCCCAAGCCCGATGCCGCCCGACTCCTCGCTTACGTAAATCGACGCAAAGCCCA
>JAYUYR010000251.1:0-10048 GCA_043752405.1 Sphingomonas sp.
GTCGACCAGCCAAGACGCAGTGGCATGGGGCATGAGCGGCTGGGCCATCGGTAAATCCTTCACATAAAAGAATGGCCACCCCTTTCGGAGCGGCCGGACGTTAATTTGCGTCTAGTCCCCTCGTCAGCGAAGGGCAAGCGTTACGCGGCCAGCGCGTGCCGAGGCTGTATGACGAGTGCCGACACGAACTGCGAACAACTCGCGGCCCATGTGAAGGTCGCCCCGTAAAGCGCGCAATCGGTGCGGTTACGCTCCAATGCGCTGGCGATGGCGCGCGTAAGGTCATCGTCCAGAGCACCACTCATCGGCGTGACGATGTCGATGGGCCCGCTGACCGGAAAAGCCGCAACCGGTGTCCCGCACGCCAATGCCTCGATCATGACCAGCCCAAAGGTGTCAGTCCGGCTGGGAAAGACGAAAACATCGGCCCCGGCATAGGCTCCGGCCAATGCTTGCCCGCGCAACGATCCTGTGAAATGAACGTCGGGATAACTCGCCTGCATCGCGCCGCGCGCTGGACCATCGCCCACCACGACTTTGCTGCCAGGGTGATCCGTCGCCAGAAACGCCTCGATGTTTTTCTCGACGGCAACACGGCCGACATAAAGTTGGATTGGTCGGGGAAGGGTCGCGAACAAGTCGGGCGGTGGCGCATCGGGGTAAAAATTTCCCAGATCAACGCCACGGCTCCACGGCACACTATGCGGGATGCCATGCACCGTTAATGTCCGGCGCACAGACGGCGTCGATACCAGCACTGCTTGCGATGCGGCATGAAACCAACGGATATACCGCCATACCCATTCCGCCGAAATGCCTGTGCGCGCCGCGAAATAATCAGGAAATTGCGTATGATAGGCCGTCGTAAACGGAAAATCGTTGCGCAGGCACCAACGGCGCGCGGCCACGCATAACGGCCCTTCGGTGGAAAGATGCACTGCATCGGGGCCAAACTTCGCGATCCGGTCGCCAACCCAAGTCGCCCGCGTCAGAGCCAGCCGAATCTCGGGGTAAGTCGGGCACGGGATCGACGGATAAAGATCGGGCGAGATGACCTCGACGACATGCCCCTGCCGTTCCAGTTCAGCACGTGTCGCCATCAACGTCCGCACCACGCCATTCACTTGCGGCGTCCATGCGTCGGTGACGATGGCAATTCTCACGCGACCAGCCGGTATTCGGGTTTGAGGGCCACGCGCGCCTTGATCTCTTCGGCCCAATGTAGGATTTCCATCCGCCCGTCGAAATGCTCGACCAACGCGGTGCAGCCCTCAACCCAATCGCCGTCGTTGTAATATTGAACACCCGCGATCTCGCGCGCCTCGGCATTGTGGATATGACCGCAGACGACACCATCGACGCCGCGCGCACCGGCCTCGTGCGCCACCACTTCCTCAAACCGCGAGATGAACTCGACGGCGTTCTTGACCTTGTGCTTGGCGGTCTTCGACAGTGACCAATATGGTTTGCCCATCCACGCGCGCACCTTGTTCACAACATGGTTGCACCGCATCAGCCACTCGTAGGCAAAATCGCCGACGAACGCGAGCCAGCGATGCGCGAGCATGATCGTGTCGAACTCGTCACCGTGCATGACGAGCAGCTTGCGACCGTCAGCGGTTTCATGGATTGCCTTGCGCCGCATTTCGACTCCGCCGAAACTCATGCCGGTAAACTGGCGGAACATTTCGTCGTGGTTGCCGGGGATGTATACGACGCGCGTGCCGCGCTTTGCCCGCTTCATGATGCGCCACACCACATCATTGTGCGCAGCGGGCCAATAAAACTTCCGCTTCATCCGCCAGCCATCGATGATGTCGCCGACCAGATACATTGTCTCGCTGTCGGTTGAATCGAGAAAGTCGATCAAAAGTGCCGCATTGCACCCGCGCGTCCCCAAGTGAATGTCACTTATCCAGATGGTACGGAATCGCCGCCGATTGCCGCCACGTTCCGGAAATGCCGGCGCGCTGTCCGAAAAATCTTGAAAATCCGCCCCAAAAGGCAATCGCGTAATCGCGTCCATGATGACTCCCTGCTGGACGGTGCATCGCTCGCACAGCCTATGAGTCCTGAGTGTGACACTGGCTTTCTATTTTCGTGGACTAATTGTGACAGGGCCGCCGCACACGGCACCTCGCAATATAAAACGTCAATCGAATGTTGACGATTGTCTCTTATAAAATTACATTCATGGGCAATGATAACAAGCTGGCGACACAAGGGGCTGCGCGACCTGTTCCGCATCGGAACAAGCGCAAAGGTGCGGGCAGACCAGCACAAAAAATGTCTCCGTATGCTCGACGCTTTGGAACAGGCAACAGTCGCGGAGGATATGAATTTACCCGGCTGGCACTTTCACGGTTTGCATGGCAAACCAAAGCGTTACGCCGTCGCTGTCAACGGGCCGTGGCGGATCACATTCGGGTTTGTCGATGGCGACGCCATCGACGTGGACCTGGAACAATATCACTGAGGACTTGACCATGACCACGACACGCCGTCCTACCCATCCGGGCGAGATTTTGAAGCAAGATGTTCTGCCTGCTCTCAATTTGTCGATCGCGGAGGCCGCGCGGCAGTTGGGCATCTCGCGCCAGTCGCTGCACAAAGTCCTGGCCGGAGCCGTTTCCGTCACGCCCGAAATGGCGCTGCGGCTCGGTCGCTGGTGCGGCAATGGGCCGGGGCTATGGCTTCGGATGCAGCAGGCCTATGACTTGTGGGGTGCCGAACGCGAAATCGCAGAGGAGCTTGCAGGAATTCCGTCGCACGCAGTCACCTAAACCTTTAGAACAATCTTCCCGACATGCGCCCCTGAATCCATCAGCGCATGCGCCTCCGCCGCGTCTGCCAGAGGGAACACGCTGTCGATCACCGGCTTAAGTCGCCCCGCCTCGACATGCGGCCATACGGTTTGCGCCAGCTCCTCGGCGACAAGGCTTTTGAACGTCACCGAACGCGGGCGCAGGGTCGATCCGCTCAGCGTCAGGCGGCGCATCATCATCAGGGGGATGAACAGCTCGGTCTTGGGTCCATTGAGAACGGCAATCGACACATGCCGTCCCTCTTCGGCGAGGCATTGGAGATTGCGCGGCAGGTAGTCGCCGCCAACCATGTCGAGCACCGCATTCACGCCCGCACCGCCCGTGATCCGCTGCACCTCGGCAACAAAGTCATCCGTCTTGTAATTGATCGCATGATCCGCGCCGATCGCCTTGGCGCGGTTGCATTTTTCATCTGATCCGCAGGTGACGATCACGGTCAACCCAAACAATTTCCCGAGGGAAATCGCCATCGTGCCAATACCGCTCGTGCCCCCATGGACCAGCACTGTGTCGCCCTCGACCGCATAGGCGCGCTCGAACAGATTGGTCCATACGGTGAATAACGTCTCCGGCATGGCCGCCGCTTCGACCATCGACAGGGCTTCGGGCACCGGCAGGCACACCCCGGCGGCGGCAACGCAATATTGGGCATAGCCTCCGCCCGGCACCAGTGCGCACACACGCTGACCGGTCCAGACCGCATCGACACCCTCGCCGATCGCCACAATCTCGCCCGACACTTCGAGCCCCATGATCGTCGGCGCGCCCGGCGGCGGCGGGTATCCGCCTTTGCGCTGCAGGACATCGGGCCGGTTAACCCCCGCGGCGGCAACGCGGATCAGCACTTCGCCGACAGCCGGCGTGGGCACCGGCCGCTCGACCGGCACCAGCACTTCGGGACCGCCTGGCCCTGCCGGATCGATTGCGGTCATCATTGCGGTAACTGTCACACGCACCTCTTCGCCGGCCCACCTCACCGCGTTCATAATATCCCCGCCACAGGAATGACAGGGATATGGTTGACAGAAATGCCGTCACAGGCGACCTTTGCGTCATGGATACCGACGACATTGCGCCCCCGCCGCGTGCCGGAGACCCGCTGGCGCTTCTGGTCAAGCTCGACCTCGATCCGTTTTCGGTCGCCGAGCTCGATGCTCGGATCGCAGCGCTTGAAGCTGAAATCGTCCGCACGCGCGCCAAACGCGACAAAGCCGTTAATCACCGGGCAAGTGCTGATGCGCTATTCGGTCGCTAAATGGAAACAGATGACGGACGTTCTTGATTGACAGCACCGGGCTCCCGACATGATGTTCAACTGAGGCCGCGCCCGCAGGCTTCCGCATTAGGACCACGACATGCCTTCTTTTGCCCGTGAACTTGAAACGACCCTCCACAACGCGCTTGCTGCCGCTGCTGGACGCAAACATGAATATGCGACGCTCGAGCATCTTTTGCTTGCACTGATCGACGACGAACATGGCGCGCAAGTGATGGTTGCCTGCGGTGTCGATACCGACGAGTTGAAGAAAACTGTCACCAACTATCTCGATAACGAGCTCGAGGCACTCCGGACAGAAGGGCAGACCGACCCGTCGCCGACCAGCGGGTTCCAGCGCGTCGTTCAGCGTGCCATCCTCCATGTCCAGTCATCGGGCCGCGACGAAGTGACCGGCGCCAACGTCCTCGTGGCACTGTTCAGCGAGCGCGAAAGTTATGCGGTCTATTTCCTGCAGCAGCAGGATATGAGCCGCCTCGATGCTGTCAGCTTCATCAGCCACGGCGTCGGCAAAGGCGTTGCCGCACCCGAAGCATCGGCTGGCCCCAAAGGCGTCGACGACGAAAAGCCCGCCAAAGCCGAAGGCGGTAAGGGCAAGGCCGAGTCCGCGCTCAAGCAATTCTGCGTCGATCTCAACGAAAAAGCGAAAGCCGGCAAGGTCGATCCGCTCATCGGCCGCGGCCCCGAGGTTGACCGAACGATCCAGATCCTCTGCCGCAGGTCAAAGAACAATCCGCTTTACGTCGGCGATCCCGGCGTCGGCAAAACCGCGATTGCCGAAGGGCTGGCGCGCAAGATCGTCGAGGGTCAGGTTCCCGAAGTCCTCCTCCCCGCTGTAATCTATTCACTCGACATGGGTGCGCTCCTCGCGGGCACACGCTATCGAGGTGATTTCGAGGAGCGACTGAAGGCAGTCGTCAACGAACTCGAGAAGCTCCCCCACGCCATCCTCTTCATCGACGAAATCCACACTGTCATCGGTGCAGGGGCCACGTCGGGCGGCGCGATGGATGCGTCGAACCTGCTCAAGCCCGCGCTGAGCGGCGGCACGATCCGCTGCATCGGCTCGACCACTTACAAAGAATTCCGCAACCATTTCGAAAAGGACCGCGCGCTGCTACGCCGGTTTCAGAAAATCGACGTCAACGAGCCGACTATCGAGGACACGATCAAGATCCTCGCCGGATTGCGTTCGGCCTTCGAGGGGCATCATAATGTCCGCTACACCCCCGACGCAATCAAGTCGGCGGTCGAGCTGTCGGCGCGCTACATCAACGACCGTAAGTTGCCCGACAAAGCCATCGACGTGATCGACGAAGTCGGTGCGATGCAGATGCTGGTCGTCCCCGCCAAGCGCAAGAAAGTCATCACGCCCAAGGAAATCGAAGCAGTTATCGCAACAATGGCGCGGATTCCGGCCAAATCGGTCAGCGCCGACGACACCAAGTCGCTCGCATCGCTTGAGACCGATCTTAAACGCGTCGTCTTCGGCCAGAATGCGGCGATTGAAAAACTTGCGTCCGCAATCAAACTCTCGCGGGCAGGGTTGCGTGACCCCGACAAGCCGATCGGCAACTACCTGTTCACCGGGCCGACTGGCGTCGGCAAAACCGAGGTCGCGCGCCAGCTTGCCTCGATCATGGGCATCCCGCTCCAACGCTTCGACATGAGCGAATATATGGAGCGGCATAGCGTCAGCCGCCTGATCGGCGCGCCCCCGGGCTATGTCGGCTTCGACCAGGGCGGGCTCTTGACCGATGCCATCGACCAGCAACCGCACAGCGTCCTCTTGCTCGACGAAATCGAAAAGGCGCATCCCGACCTGTTCAACATCCTCTTGCAGGTCATGGACAACGGTCGCCTGACCGATCAGCACGGCAAGAGCGTTGATTTCCGCAATGTTATCCTCATCATGACGACCAATGCGGGCGCGTCGGACATGGCGCGTGAATCGCTGGGCTTCGGCAACAACAGCCGCGAGGGCGAGGACGAGGAAGCGGTACGTAAGATGTTCACCCCCGAATTCCGCAACCGCCTCGATGCGATCGTGCCGTTCGGCTACCTGCCGACCGAGGTTGTCGCGCGCGTCGTCGACAAGTTCATCCTCCAGCTGGAGCTTCAACTTGCGGACCGTGAAGTCCACATCAAGCTTGACGACGATGCAAAGGAATGGCTGACCACCAAAGGCTATGACAAGGCTTACGGTGCCCGCCCGATGGGCCGTCTGATCCAAGAAAAGATCAAACAGCCGCTCGCCGAGGAACTGCTGTTCGGCAAACTCGTGCACGGCGGCGAAGTGATGGTCCATTTGAAAGAAACCGACGGCATAAAGGCGCTGACGTTCGAAATCACGCCTGCACCCCCAAAAAAGGGCAAAAAGGGCGGCAAGGCAAAGGTTGTAGCAGAGGGATAGGAATAGTCGCCAGCGAATGCTCTTCGCCGAAGCATTTGCGCTGTTCGTCGATACCATATGCAGTCCGGCGACGCATTGTGACTGTCCAGCGAACGCCACATGAGGCACTTGGTTAGATGGCGTAATCCTGATCTGCGCACCGCCCCCGGCGCGCTGGATTTGGAGACCTTTGATGACTTACACGACCTTGCTTGCGCTCACCGCAGCACTAATGCCCGTTCCTGCCTCGGCAGGCAACCTGCCTACACGAATTGTTCAGCATGGCGATCTTGACCTCACCAAGCCCGACGGCATCGCCCGGCTAGACGGACGTATCCGGGCAGCCGCCCGATCAGTGTGCCGGTTGGGTGATCCCCGTGATCTGTTTATACAGACGGCTATCAAGAAGTGCCATTCAGCCGCGCTCGCATCGGCGGAACGGCAAACGCAACTTGCAATTGCCAATGCCCGCTCGGCGCAGCAGCTGGCCTCTGCGGGCGGTGAATCCCCTTCCTTGCGTTAGCCGCTGGTGGGCAGTGGGGGTAAGCGCACAACCATCGTCCGCACGGCCTTTACATAAGACCGGCCGACGCGAAAATCTGCGTCGCCAAGCGTCTCTACGCTTCACCCGTCCGGCGTACCATGCTTCAGCCGGACGATCGCGCCGGACGATGGTCGAACGGTGGATGCGGATAAACTGTTCGGGATCAAGTCGCACCTCAAGCGCGGCAATCGTCTGATGCAGCAGATAAGACCGTGCCCCGATATGCAGCCGCATATAATCGCGCTCGGCCTGAATCAGGTCGATGTCTTCGACAGCCAGCCGCACCATGTTGCCTCGATGCGGCACCCAAAATTCACTTGCCCATGCTGACGGCACTTGCGCTGTCGCACGACACTCGCGCACCCGGTCAATTGCGCGCCTGAGCAGTTCGGGCGAAACCGGCTTCAGCAAATAATCCACTGCCGCAACATCGAAGGGGCGCTACCGCAAAGTGGTCAACGCCGTCACGTAAATGATTGTCGGACGGTTGCCCGCTGCGTCGAGTGTGCGCGCGACATCGAGCCCGTCTAAAGCCGGCATTGCAATGTCGAGGATCAGCAGGTCGGGTGTCAACACGTCGACCAGCCGCAACGCCGCCGCGCCGTCGGTAGCCGTGCCGACCAGTACAACCGCCGGGATGTTTGAACACAAAACCTGCAACCGCTCAATCGCGAGCGGCTCGTCATCGACGATCAGGTGCAGCGTATCCGGTTCGGCAAAGGCGCGGATCGTTACCGACACTGGTCGCGCGCTCCGCGAAACGCCGTATTTTATCGCATTCTCGACCAGCAGCTGAAGCAGCATTCCCGGCACACGTGCATTCTGCAACGCATCGGGCACGTCGATCTCGACCAGCAATCGTTCGGGGAAACGCGCACGCTCGATATCAAGATAAAGCCGCTGCATCGTGATCTCCTCGGACAGCAAGATGTCCTCGGTCGGATCGGCGGTCAGGCTGGTGCGAAAGAAGTTCGCTAGGTTGAGAATCATCGTCTCGGCCTCCGCCATCCGATTGGCCAGCACCAGCGACGACAGCGAATTGAGCGTGTTGAACAGGAAGTGCGGATTGACCTGATAACGCAGTGCACGCAGCTGCGCCGTTTGCGCCTCTGCCCGATAGGCCGCCGCCTAGCGCTCAGCGACACGCACCTTCAGCGCATAGGTCAGCGCGACATAAAATATCGCCCATGCAAGAATGAAGAAGTACCACCCAAGTGCACTGTCGACGATTTGGTGCCATGCACCATGATCCTTCTCGGGATATTTGACCCTTTCCATCAGCGTCGATTCAGCCGGATTGACCAAGTAGAAAGCGGTGTAATTGATCGCGGCATAGCCCAGTGACAATGGAACTGAAGCAAGGAACGCCACAGAAACCAACCAGGGCGTGGACAAGCGCTCACACTGGCGCAGGACTGCCCATAGCATTGCCGACAACAGCGCTCGCAGCGGCACTTATTCTTATCAGCACTGCCTCTTCGCAGGGCGGCGCCCGAATGACAATCGCCCTCGAAGATCGTTTCGACACCAACCCGCGCCAGGTGGCTCTTGATATGCAAATTGCAGGTCTATGTGTCGGTTTTGTAATCAGCTGGACCGACCGGCTGCGTCGTTCCGTCAGCTGATCAAGACACGAGCATGATTGTCGCAATGATAATCAGCATGAAGAGGACTGCGCCACCGATGGCGGCATAGATTGACGGATTCACATCGAACGATGCCCGCGCGTGCTCCGCGACACGGCTCAGCAGTTGCGGCCAAGTGTAACTGACGAAATCGCCCTGGCTCATCATGTTGATCAGCACGCCATTGTCATCGACCACCGGCAAGTGACGAAACCGCTCGTTAGACATCTGCTGCAGCCATTCGAGCAGACTGTCGCCGCCCTTGGCTAGCTTCAAGTCTGTCGTCATGATCTCGCCTAATTTGGTCGTGTTCGGGTCGCGTCCGGCGTTGAGCAGACGCCGCATGAGATCGCGCTCGGTGACGATACCGACCGGCTTGTTGCCCGCATCTACGACCACAACGGCACCGTAGTTTTTCTCGCTCATCGCTTTAACCGCGGTGATGACAAGTTCATCGGGCGCAAGCGTATAAACCGGAGCTTTGTTCTTGAACTCGAGCCGTTCTTCGATTTTCATGCCATGGCGCCCCTCAACGATGATCGGCCGAACGTAAGCCAACCGCTGCGAACGGCAAGTTAAAATTACCCGATGCTGACGCGCCCGCCCGCATGCCGTTCTAGCCGCCCGCCAAGCTCCAGTTCGAGCAGCACTGTGGCTACCACTGCCGGATGCAAGCCCGATTGGCGCACCAGTTCGTCGACGAAAACCGGTGTATGCCCAAGCAGACCCGTCACCGCCACCCGTTCGGTATCACTGGCGTCAGCATCGACAGGCGCGCCGCGCCAGCTTTCGGCACGCTGTTCGACGCACCCGGCCAGCGGACGGATCATCTCGAGCACATCGCCCGCATTCTGCACCAGCGTCGCACCGTCGCGGATCAGGGCATTGCACCCTTGCGCGCGCGGATCGAGCGGACTGCCCGGCACTGCCATCACTTCGCGCCCCGCCTCGTTCGCCAGCCGCGCAGTAATCAGCGATCCCGATTTCGGCGCAGCCTCGACAATGACTGTCCCCAATGCCATCCCCGCGATAATCCGGTTGCGCGACGGAAAATGCCGGGCGAGCGGTTCGCGCCCCGGCGCCTGTTCAGCAATCAATACGCCTTCACGCGCGATGCGTTCCTGAAGCTCGGCATTTTCGGAGGGAAAGGCAATATCGATCCCGCTTGCAATAACCCCCACCGTCGCTGTGTCCACCGCCCCTTGATGAGCAGCAGTGTCGATACCGCGTGCCAACCCGGACACGACAACCACCCCCTCACCGACCAGATCATGCGCCAGCCCCCGGGCAAAACGGCAAGCTGCTGCACTGGCATTGCGCGCGCCGACAATCGCAATCGCCGGGCGCTCGAGCAGGCGCAGGTCACCGCGCACAATCAACGCCGGC
>JAYUYR010000252.1:0-4041 GCA_043752405.1 Sphingomonas sp.
AGCGCCATGCCGGTCGATCCGACCGCCGTGCGGCTCAGATGTGCGAACGGTCGCTTGGTTCGCAACGACGCCAGTCCCGGCCCCGCCATTACCAGCCCCAAAACGGGCAATACCGCGATTGCCTGCCTGAAAAACACGGTCTCGACCAGATTGACGCCGCGATCCGCCGCCAGTTTGCCGAACGCAAACATGGCGGATAGGAGGAATGTCGCTGCGACCCGCATACCAATGGCAGCGAGCGGGCGATCAGGATGCACTGAGTCCATGCGCGTCCATACCGTTGCGGCGAGGCTGGACAAACCCCCGCATCGCCCGCCAAAGGATGCCCATGAAACATGCTCTTTCCGTCACCCGCGCGCAGGATTTTGCTGCCTGGTATCAAGATGTCATCAAGGAAGCCGACATGGCCGAGGAATCGGGCGTGCGTGGGTGCATGGTCATCCGCCCGTGGGGATATGGGATGTGGGAACGCATCCAGTTCCTGATGGACCGGCAGATCAAGCTGGCGGGCGTCGAGAATTGCTATTTCCCGCTGTTCATCCCGCTGTCCTTCTTTGAAAAGGAAGCCGATCATGTCGAGGGGTTTGCCAAGGAAATGGCGGTTGTCACGCACCACCGACTGATTGCGGACGGGAAGGGCGGGTTGATGCCGGATCCGACCGCAAAACTCGAGGAGCCACTGGTCGTGCGGCCCACCTCCGAAACCCTGATTGGTGCGGCAATGGCGCGCTGGGTGCAGTCTTGGCGCGATTTGCCGCTGATGGTCAACCAATGGGCCAATGTCGTCCGCTGGGAAATGCGAACGCGGATGTTTTTGCGCACGAGCGAGTTCCTCTGGCAGGAAGGGCACACCGCGCATACCGACAAGGCAGATGCGGTAGCCGAAACGCTTCGCGCGCTCGAAATGTATCGCGCCTTTGCCGAGGGGCCGCTGGCGATGCCCGTCGTGGCAGGCGAAAAGCCCGAGCATGAACGCTTTCCTGGCGCCGAGGCGACCTACAGCATCGAAGCGATGATGCAGGACGGCAAAGCGTTGCAGGCGGGCACCTCGCATTATCTCGGTACCAGTTTCGCCGAGGCCGCGGGGATCCGCTATCAGGACAAGGATGGCGGCCACGCGCTATGCCACACGACAAGTTGGGGCGTATCGACACGGCTGATCGGCGGCGTGATCATGACGCATGGCGACGACGATGGCCTGCGCTGCCCGCCGCAGATTGCTCCGCATCAGATCGTGATCGTGCCGATGCTGCGTGATGATGAGGGCGATGCGGCAGTGCTTGAATTTTGCCGGACGCTGGCAGGTGAATTGCGTACGGAAAATGCGTTTGGGGAAGCGGTGCGGGTGTTGCTCGACACCAAAGCGATCAAGGCGTCGAACAAGCGTTGGGCCTGGGTCAAGAAGGGTGCGCCGCTGATTGTCGAAGTCGGCCCGCGTGATGTCGCGGGTGGCAATGTGTCGGTGATACAGCGGACTGCGCTTTACACGGGTGAGGGCAAGCTCAATTCAAAGATCATGGCCCGCACGGATTTCATAGCGCAGGCGGCGACTTTGCTCGACAATGTTCAGGCCGATTTGTCGAATGAGGCCAGTGAAAGGCTGCAGGCAAACATCGCGCGCGACGTCACGGACCTTGCCGCGCACTTCAAGGGTGGCGAGGACAAGGTGGTCGGATGGATCGAACTCGAGTGGTCCCGCCCGACCGGCGCCGCGCTCGCCAAAATCGTCGAGCAGTTGAAAGCGCTGAAACTGACGATGCGCAACATCCCGATGGATGCGGCGGCGGTGGACGGGCCGTGCTTCTTTACGGGCGCTAAGGCAGTGGAACGGATATTGGTCGGGCGAACTTATTGACGAGATAGGCTGCCAATTGCGTAATTTGCGATTGCGTGAGAACAAGCCCCAATTTCGTCCGCCGCCATATCACATCATCAACGCTGCGCGCCCATTCATGCGCGACCAGCCAGTCAACCTCCCGCGCCGTAAAGCCGCCGCCGAAGTCCTCGCCCATATCCGGCGCCACGAAATCGTGCAGCATCGAGCCGTAGGCCCGTGCCATGCGGTGGGATTGGTCTGCGCCAAGGAAGGGGTAACGGCGGCGGACATCGGCGAGGAACGCATCGAAATCACCAATATCGCCGCCCGGTAACACCGCCTCGCGCGTTTCACCCGACGTCAACCCGAGTTTCTCAACGACTTCCTCCGCCAGATGCCGCGCCGTCGTGATCTTGCCGCCAAACACTGACAAAAGCGGCGGGCCGTTTTCGTCGAGCTCAAGCACATAATCGCGTGTCACGGCTTTCGCCTCGCTCGCACCGTCGTCATACAAAGGCCGCACCCCCGAATAAGTGCGCTCGACATCGGCGGGACCAATCTGCCTGATGAAATAGCGGTTTGCCGCCGCGCAAAGATATTCGATCTCATCCGCTGTAATCTTCGCGTCTTCGGGGGTTTCGACCGGCACGTCGGTCGTGCCGATCAGCGTCTTGTCGCCTTCATAGGCAATCGCGAACACGATCCGCCGGTCGGGCTGTTGCAGCATATAGGCTTGGTGATGGTCGAACAGGCGGGGGACGACGATGTGGCTGCCCTTGATCAACCGCACGCCACTGCGCGCATTGGCACCGGTCAGCGCCAGCGCTTCGGCAACCCATGGGCCGGCGGCATTGACGAGGTTGCGCGCTTCAACCGTGCGCCCGCCCGACAGCTCGGCGCGCCAGACATCGCCTTCACGTCGCGCAGACAGCAATGCCGTCCGCGTCATAATTTCCGCCCCGTGCCGTGCGGCATCGATTGCGTTCAGCACAACCAGCCGCGCATCGTCGACCCACGCGTCCGAATAGACAAAGCCCTTGCCTGGTCGTTGGAGTGGTTCGAGAAAGGCCGTGTCACTCTTTCGAAGCGAGCGCGAGCGTGGCAGGCTTATGCGACCGCCGATAGTATCGTAAAGCAGCAACCCGACCCGCACGAGCCACCAGGGTCGCACAGCATGTTCATGCGGCAGGACGAACTGCATCGGATAAATAAGGTGCGGCGCGGCGCGCAACAGACGTTCGCGCTCCTTAAGGGCATCGCGGACAAGTTTGAACTCGTAATATTCGAGATAGCGTAGGCCGCCGTGGATCAGTTTGGTCGATGCTGATGACGTGTGCGATGCAAGATCGTCTTTTTCGACGAGCAAAACCGACGAGCCCCCCATTGCCGCGTCACGCGCAATCGCCGTGCCGTTGATGCCGCCGCCGATGATGAGAAGGTCATGAATCATTCGATGGTCTGATAGCGCTGTCATAACCAATCGTCATACTGAACTTTTCGACGGCTGCGGATACGGCGCTGTCCTACAGGAAGCGATTCTGTCATGGCACAGGAATGAAAAATCTTCTCCGTCTGACCATGCCCGCACGCTGCCCAAAATGCGAATTTTCGCTACTCCTCGATAGTGTAACTTTTGTAACCTTTGGAGCCGGTCGATGAAGCCGAATCGGCCCGACGGCCTTCCCACCCGCGAGAAGATTCTCGCGTTCATAACGACGTCGGAAACCTCGGCGGGCAAGCGCGAAATTGCCAAGGCGTTCGGCCTGCACGGCGCGCACAAAATCGCGCTTAAATCGTTGCTGAAAGACATGGCCGACGAAGGGCTGATCGATAGCGCACCGGGGCGGGCCTTTCACAAAATGGGCGGGCTTCCCAAAGTCACGGTGTTGCGCATCGTCGACCATGACGGCGACAGCGTGTTCGCCGTCCCCGATAACTGGCAGGCCGATACCCCCGTGCCGCGCCTTCGCGTGATCGAACGCGGCAAACGATCTGCATTGGGTGTCGGCGACCGTATCCTCGCACGGACCGAGGAGCACGGCGGCGGCCATGTCGCGCACCCGATGAAAAAACTGGCCAGTTCCGAAGAAACGCTGCTCGGCGTTGTCCGGCGCGAAGAGAGCGGCCAGTTTTGGCTGAAGCCGGTCGACAAGCGCGAGCGTCGTGACACTGCTATTTCCGATCTCGGCGGGGCGCAGGATGGTGATCTCGTGCTCGCCGAAAAA
>JAYUYR010000253.1:0-4035 GCA_043752405.1 Sphingomonas sp.
CCGCCAAGCAACCAAGGGGCCGGTTTGGCGATCGCCGTCGGGGCGTTGCTTGACGGAATTCCGGAATCAATTGTCATCGGCGTCGGGTTGCTCGAGGGGACAGGGGTGAGCCTTGCAATGGTCGCTGCTGTATTTCTATCGAACGTACCGGAGGGGTTGTCTAGCGCGTCCGGGATGAAAGCGGCCGGACATGGTCCCGCATATATCTTCGGCGTTTGGGGCACGATTGCCTTGGCTTCCGGCGTTGCTGCAGCCGTAGGGAATGTAGCGCTCGCGGGCGCCGATCCCGAACTTATTGCCGCGACGACGGCGGTCGCAGCGGGCGCGATCTTGGCCATGCTTATTGATACGATGATCCCTGAAGCGGCGGAATCATCGCATGATTTTGCCGGGCTGATCACCGTCGCCGGATTTCTGGGCGCTTTTGTCCTGTCAAAAGTTGGCGGCTGATAAGTACCGCGCCCTCGCCGTTGCCGCTCTGAGCGTCAGTACCTTTGGCAACTACGACGCAAAAATCAGTTCCGTACCAACGTAAGAGCGGATAATTTTCTCGGGCATTACCCGCATGGCCTCTGTGATAAAAACATCGCCCGAGCAGTGCATCGGAATGATGTAATTCGGATTGATTTCTTGAAATGCTGCAACCGTTGCTTTCGCCTCGTCTGCGGTACGCGGACGAACAAGATGAAATCCGCCAACGACAGCGTGGACCTTATCGACACCGGAGATTTTCTGAGCCTGCCTGACGGAGTTAATGACGCCGCGATGGCTACATGACGCGATAACAACGAGCCCAAGCCCTTTAATAATGTAACAGGTTGCAAGCTCATGCTCTGCATCGTCTTGTATCTGTTCAACTTCGCGCTTGGCAGCCGACAGTTCGGCACGAGCACATCCTTTCCCCGGGCGCATCTGTGTCGGTATCGCGGCGCGCTCTGTCGTGGCGAGCGGGATGATCCCGCTCGTAAACGCTCGTCCCTTGATAATTTGGGGTGCGCCAGCGATGCGCACGTCAAAGCCTGCGGTGGCCAAGTCTGCACGATCGAGTGTTCCCATCACTGGCGGGGGATTACCGATCATGGCAAGCCGCTCACAAAACGCCTCTTCGCCACCGACATATAACGGAACCCGACGTCGCGGGTTTGCCCCGAGAAAGCCCGAATAGCCACCATAGTGATCAAGGTGACCGTGGCTCAGGACGGCAGCATCAAGATCGGAGACGTCAACGCCAAGCAGAGCTAAATTGTTGCGCACTGCCTCTGGCGTATAACCAAAATCAATGAGGACCTTGGCGGACGCTCCGTTCCTGCTTGACGATGCCAATATCGACAGCCCAAACTCGGCATGGAGGGCGGAGCGCGACATTCGGGTCGCTCCGGCATCGCCGGCGTGCCGGATCACTCGTAACCCTGGCAGCGTCATGTCGGGCAAGAAAGGACCGAATGTCGCATTATCGACGAGAACCTTAAGCGTGAGACTGTCGACTTCGGGCATTGCAGATTTCGCAAAAGCGGGCGCGGCGCACGTCATTGCAACCCCGGCGATGCTACTTGCCAAGAACGATCGCCGATCAAAAAAGCCTACAAATCGCGTTTTTTCGGGCATCTGACCCCCTGTTCAAACTTACCTAACACGGTGCGCGTGGTTGCGGAACGTTTGAGTTGCCACTTATTTACGTGCTGGCCTCATTTAATTCATTGCGCCAGAATATCGCATGCGCTTCGAGAATGTCTTAGCACTGCTTGCACTCGTGATTGCACCTTCGGCGGCTGCTCAAGACGGGCGGCTGGACGCTACCGGCTTGTCGGGGGGCATGACGTGGCATCCGAGTTGATCGTTCGGAGGGATGGCAGTTTCGAATACTTCCTTATGGCGGGCGCGCTGGACGAACGTGCCAAAGGCCGATGGTCTGCAGATGGAATGCGCTTACGTCTTGAAACACTGCCAGTCCCAAGGCCCGCGATCTTTGCAATGCGCGCGGGATCAACGTCCACTGCCGCTCCTCTAACGGTCGTTGTTCGCTGGCCTGATGGGCGCGGTGTATCTGGCGTCGACGTTGAGGTTGGCTTTGACGCGGGCGATGTCGCGACGGGCTACACGCAGGAATATGGCTGGAGCTTGGCAGACGACGAAACGCGCAGACCTCATTGGATCAAGCTGAAGGTACCGATGCATAGACTCGAGTCAGAGCGCTTCGTCATCGCAGCGAAGGCTAACACTCTAATTTTCACCTTGGTGCCAAATGATCTCGGTGTTTTGGATTTCCACAATTACGTGATCGAGAGGCTGCCCGGGCGGCTTATCGTGTATCGCGACGGTGCTCGGCTGACTTATAAGAAGTAGAACGCTTAGTCGTGTGGGTATTGGCCTAGGCTGCGAGTAGGGCCAAACCAATATCCGCTCGTAGTTTGGGCTGACATCGCAGACTCCACTGCCTTACATATGTTCATTATGAACATGACCTTTGCGGACTGGCGAAACGGTCAGCATGGCCGGTATATTGTGACTCAGTGTTTAGAGGCTGACGCGGTTCAATCGCAGCGCATTAGCCACGACAGTAAATGATGAGAGCGCCATCGCCGCGCCCGCAAACATGGGCGACATGAGCAACCCTGTGACGGGGTAGAGCACACCTGCCGCCACCGGCACGCCAATGCCGTTGAACAGAAACGAGAAGAACAGGTTCTGCCGGATATTCGCCATCGTCGCCTTGGCCAGTGTCCGCGCGCGAACGACGGCGGCAAGATCGCCCTTGGTCAGCGTGATGCCGGCGCTTTCGATCGCTACGTCGGTGCCGGTGCCCATCGCGAGGCCGACGTCAGCGGCAGCCAACGCGGGCGCGTCGTTGATCCCGTCGCCCGCCATCGCGACCTTTGCGCCCTTGGCTTTCAGTTCGCCGACAATGCGTGCCTTGTCTTCGGGCTTGAGTTCGGCATGGACGCCGTCGAGGCCGCCGACCGCATCGGCGACGATCTGTGCCGTCGTTGGGTTGTCGCCAGTCAACATAATGACGCGCAGTCCCTGTTTGCGCAGCGCAGATATTGACTCCTTGGCATTCGCCCTAATCGGATCGGCGACTGCGATAAATCCTGCGAGTGTACCATCGACCGCGACCAACATCACGCCAGCACCTTCGCGGCGCTTCGCTTCCGAGACGTCGAACAGCGGTTGCGGATCGATGCCGATCCTTTGCATCTGTGCCGTGTTGCCGATGACAACAGTGCGGCCATCGACATTGGCGCTGATGCCAGCGCCGACCTGAACCTCGAAGCCTTCGGGTTCAGCGAGGGCGAGGTTGCGCTCCTTAGCTGCTGTCACGATAGCGTGGGCAAGCGGATGTTCGGACCGCGCTTCAACCGACGCCACGAGCCGCAACAGATCAGCCTCGTCAGCTCCGCCGATAGTCTCGATCCCGATGAGCTTGGGCTTGCCTTCGGTGAGGGTGCCGGTCTTGTCGATCAGCAAGGTGTCGACGCGCTCGAACCCTTGCAATGCCTCGGCACTCTTGACGAGCACGCCTGCCTGCGCGCCGCGGCCAGTGCCGACCATGATTGACATCGGCGTGGCCAGCCCCAACGCGCACGGACAGGCAATAATGAGCACGGCAATCGCGTTGAGCAGCGCGTAGCCAATACGTGGTTCGGGACCGACGAGGCTCCAGACGACGAAGGTTGCAATCGCAATTGCAATGACCAGCGGCACAAACCAGCCCGAAATGCGGTCGGCAACGGCCTGGATTGGTGCGCGACTGCGCTGCGCTTCGGCGACCATCTTGACGATCCGCGCTAGCATTGTGTCGCTGCCAACAGCTTGCGCTTCCATCACGAGGCTGCCGGTACCGTTGACCGTACCGCCAGTGAGAGCACTGGCGGCTACTTTCGCGACCGGTAGCGGTTCGCCCGTAAGCATCGACTCGTCGACCGAGGACTTGCCTTCGATCACCACGCCATCGACCGGCACTGCTTCGCCGGGACGAACGCGGAGGCGGTCGCCCGCGATCACATTAGCGAGCGGCACTTCGGTCTCAGTGCCGTC
>JAYUYR010000254.1:0-4019 GCA_043752405.1 Sphingomonas sp.
CGCTGTGTCTAGTTCAGCGAGCAGCGGCGGATACAAGCCCTCACCCAAGAACAGATAGCGCGCACCTAGCTTCTCGACCGACCGCACTTCGACCTCGATTTCGCGTGGATCGGCCAAGCGTATCGCTTTGCCACCGCCCCGCGCAGCCAGATCGGGGACCGCGTCCAGTGCCGCCTTCGCACTACCAAAACGCGCCATTAGATGAAAATAAGTGACCGGCCCGATGTTTGCCGAACGGACGAGGCGCAGCTTGTCGAAAGTATCAGACAATCGCAAAACTTCAGACATGCGTCTGCACTTTTTGGCCGACCTTGGGTTCCTCGCCGCGCCGCAACCGCTCGATATTAGCGCGATGCTTCCACAGCACCATCAGCGCGAGCGCGAGGAACAGCGCCACCAGATCATTCCGCCCCAGCACTGCCGCCGTTACCGGCGCCGATAGTGCCGCAAGAATTCCGCCGACCGACGAATAGCGCAACGCCGCCAGCGTTGTAAGCCACACGACCGCAAAGAGAAGCCCCACCTGCCATGACAGTGCCAGCGCAACCGCAAACATCGTCGCTACGCCCTTGCCGCCCCTGAATCTGAGCCAGACCGGATAGCAATGCCCGAAAAAAGCCGCCAGTCCCGCCATCGGTCCCAGCCCCGGCTGGATTGCCTCGGCAATTAGCACCGCCGCCGCGCCCTTCGCCCCGTCGAGGATCAGCGTTGCTGCCGCCAGCCCCTTGCGTCCCGTTCGCAACACATTGGTCGCGCCGATGCTCCCCGACCCGATGGTGCGAAGATCGCCCGCCCCGAACATCCGCGTCAGGATAATCCCGAACGGGATCGAACCTAAAAAATAGCCCAAAACCAATGCCGATAACGGCGCAAGCCAAAGCACCAATGAAACGCTTTCCGTGAAAACCCCGATCACAGCGAGGATAGACAAGCCACGAAAATGCGCAACCGGGGCCGGACAGGAAGAATGGCTTTCGACGACATTGTGGTCTTAGCAGAAGCCTTGTCGATGTTGAACGGGGGCCTTGCTTCGCAAGTTTTTTGCACTTGTAAACCGGCGTGGGGCGACCGTGGTATCAGAACCGTCTGGTTATGATTCTTGGGACGATAGGTGTGCTGGTGCTCGGAGGCGACGTTTGATGCGGCTGAATGCGATGGGAGTGATCCCCAGATACCGAGCGATATCCCCTTGTGACAAACGAGCCGTGAGCGTCGTCTGGTCCGTCTGAAACACGTGATAGCGTTGCGATGGTGTCGAGCATAAGAGCTCGCTCTCGCGCAACCGTTTCTTGGCGCTCAACCATAGCCAGAAAGTATCTACAGCCCTCTGAACATCCGCATCTCTGCCCGCCAGCTCACGTGCCCATGCCAATGACAAGGTTATGGCCTGTGTCGGCTCAAGACATACTGCCTCGATCACGGGTTCACCTTTTGCGCTGATCTGATCGAACAAACCCTCGGCTACGATGAAGCTCTTGATCCACTCCTCGCCTTCCGCAGTTACATAGCTGAGCTTCACCAGGCCGTGTTCAACGATGACGAGCCTTGGAGGAGCATCCCTGCGGGTCTCGATTAGCTGCCCCTTGGCATAGAGTATCGGCTGCCACAAACCAGCTTGATCGGCGTGAGACCGAAGCAGCGCGATCAGTTCAACGGGGGGCGTTTGCATCTCTAAACCGCGGTTCATTGCTGACACGATGGAATATGGCACAAGCCTGCGGTCAAAGGGAGTACTTATGTCGTTGCCGCTCGCTGATCAAACCACTATTTTAATTACCGGTGCCACATCGGGCATTGGTCGCGCGCTTAAAGATCGTCTCCTGGCTGAAGGCCATGAGCTTATCATCGTATCGCGGACCGGTGCAAAGAATAAAGCGGGAGTAACGGCTTACGCGTGCGATCTGTCTGATCCCCACGCGGTTGTTGCACTCTGCTCCAACCTCAAAGCGCGTCACCCCGACATCAGCATTATCATAAACAATGCAGCCGTTCAGTACGCGGCGACACTTGTCGAAACCACACCCAAGCAAGTCGTCGAGGAAGCCATGCTAAATCTCGTGGCTCCTGCGCTGATTGCTCAAGCCTTTCTGCCAACGCTGTTCAAGCAGAGCGGCGCGTCAGCCATCGTGAACATATCGAGCGGCTTGGCTTTCTTCCCCAAGGAGGCAACCACACTTTATTGCGCGACGAAGGCTGCACTTCACAGTCTCACGCAATCACTGCGTTATGCCTGCGAGGGCAGCCACGTCCTCGTCACCGAAGCCATCTTGCCCCTGGTTGCTACGCCCATGACCGAGGGGCGCGGCCGTGGAAAGATCGCGGCGGACAGAGCCGCCCGGGCCATCATTACCGGTCTCAAGGCGAACCGTGCCGAGATCTGGGTCGGCAAGGCTCGCCTTATTCCGTTCATCCAGCGGTTTGCGCCGTCGGTCGGCCGCTCGCTGTTGCGTCGCGGATGAAGGACTTGCTAAAAATTGCGCTAGTGCTCGGGCTGGCCTTCGCATCAACATTCGCCATTTTGCAAAGCACCGGCCTCGTCACTGCTGAAGGCGTGAAGACATGGTTCACGAATGCTCAGTCAGTCCATCCTGCATGGATCGTGGCGCTCGTCATAACCCTGCTAGTGCTTGACTTATTCATCGCCGTCCCGACGATCACGACAATACTACTCGCTGGCTTCCTTCTGGGCCCTTGGCTGGGAGGAGCTGCCTCAGCTCTCGGACTCATGCTGCTTGGTTCCATGGGGTATTTGCTCGGCAGGCACTATGGTCGTCTGGTCCTCTTCCGCCTGTTTAAGGACGAACAGCGTATGAGCGGCGTCGAAGAGGCGTTCGCCAAAAATGATCTGCTGACACTTTTTGTGTGCCAAGCCCTGCCAATCTTGCCGGAACTTTCCTGCACGCTCGCAGGGATAAGTCGTATGAGCCCTGTTCGTTTTGCATTTGGCTACAGTATCGGAGTCGTACCGTTCGCCTTCATTGTCGCATACGCGGGTTCGATCAGCACGCTCGCCGATCCTTGGCCCGCGATATATACCGCGATCAGTATTAGCGCCGGCCTGCTGCTGGCATGGATGGCCTTATTACGAAACAAGCGGCGCCCACCCCCTCACAAACTCTGATTGGTAAACTCGAAAGAAGGTGTGACAACCGCACGGTCAGGACATCGGATTAAGGTCGGCTTTCATATCATCGCGAAGCGACAGCAGTCATTCTGCGCCCCTTCATTCCAGCTCAGAATCATGACCTGAGATTAACCGGGCAAGACATCTCCTGGCACAAGACTTCCCACACTCTTAAATGCAATTTTTTCCAGAAATCCGAGATTTCTTGGTATGATTTTTTGTGTGACTTTCGAGATAGGCCGCACTCGGGCTCCCGCTCGTTTGCACACAGCCGCTGTCATGTTACGGGCGCCTTCATGACCCCCGACGCCCCCATCCTGTTCTTCGACTCGGGCGTCGGGGGCCTCTCGGTTGTCGCGCCCGCCCGCGCGCTATTGCCCACCGCACCGTTCATCTATGCTGCCGACAGCGCAGGCTTTCCCTATGGCACCAAAAGCGAAGCCGAAATTGCCGCGCGCGTGCCGGCCTTGCTCGGGCGGCTGGTCGAGCGTTACCGCCCGCGCCTCGTCGTCATAGCTTGCAATACCGCCTCGACGATTGCGCTTTCGGTCGTCCGCGCCGCGCTTGACGTGCCCGTCGTCGGTACGGTCCCCGCGATCAGGCCTGCGGCGCGCCTGTCGCGAACCCGCGTCATCGGTGTCCTTGGCACCGACGCGACCGTGCGCCAGCCCTATGTCGATCGCCTGTCCGCCGAATTCGCGGCCGATTGCACGGTCATCCGCCACGGCTCGGCCGAACTGGTCACGCTCGCCGAAGCCAAGCTAAGGGGCGAAGCCATCGACCCGAGCGCCGTCCGCACCGCGATTGCCGGTCTGTTCGCGGCCCCTGACGGTGACCGCATCGACACCGTCGTCCTCGCCTGCACGCACTTCCCGCTGCTCGAAACCGAACTAAC
>JAYUYR010000255.1:0-4013 GCA_043752405.1 Sphingomonas sp.
GCAGCACAAAGCGGTCGAAAGTCTTGCCAAGTCGCACGAGAATCAGGGAGGGGGAAGCTGCCGGATGTTGCAGTCTCGAAACTATGCGCCGTCGCCAGATCTCGCGCCGTTCCTGCGCAACCATTTCGTGTTTCGTGCGCCTCTGCCGGCGGACATGGAATTGATCGATCCGTTGCTGTCCGAAACGGCGATGCTTCGCATCCTGCTGCAAGGCGACTGGGCAGCCGAATTTGTGCCGGGAGTCTGGCAGGTCGAGGGGCCGACAATCCTGTTCGGCAACAATGCACGCTGCTTCAACGTGCGGGTGAGAGGACCGTTCGTGGTCGCAGGGACGGCAATCCGGCCGAGCGGCTGGGCGGCGCTGAGTGACAAGAAAGCCAGCGTGTTTGCCGATCGTATGTGTGCGGCGCGGAGCGTCTGGGGCGATGATAGTGACCAGCTATACACCGAGTCTGCTGCGGCCAATGATGATGACGCTATCGTGGAAGCGCTCGAGCGATTCTGGCGCGCCCAACTGGTCAAATTCGGAACTGCCGAGTCCGATCCGGTGATGTCCGACTTCGAAGATATTGCCAACAGCGACAGCACGATGCGTGTGGCCGATGTCGCCGGGCAGGTCGGTTTGTCCTCGCGGGCGCTCGAGCGACGCAGCTGTGCAACCTTCGGTCTGACGCCCAAAGCCGTGATGCGCCGCAGCCGCTTTCTTGACATGGCTGCGGCGCTGCGCGGGATCAGTGACCCCGGCGAGGACGAGCGCGCGGCATTGCGCTTTTCGGACCAGTCGCACCTGAACCGCGAATTTCGTTACTTCATCAAGATGACGCCGGGCGCGTTTGAAAAGACGCCGACGCCGTTGATGGATGCCGTGTTGCGGTTGCGGCAGGACCGGAACTACTGATCGCGCCGTTTGCGACATCGTAATGCGTTGCCGAGGGGGGCACGGCGTTGAACAGGGTATGCTCGGTGCCCGTCAACCAAACCTGACCGCCACCCTCTTCCAACCGTTCGAACAGCGCGGCACGGCGCGAGGGGTCGAGGTGGGCGGCAACTTCATCGAGGAGGAGGATCGGGCGGCGTTCGATGGCTTCGGCGACGAGATCGGCATGCGCGAGGATGATGCCGAGCAGGAGCGCTTTCTGCTCGCCCGTCGAGCTCGCTGCGGCGGGTTGGGCCTTGGCGAGGTGGTTTACATCGAGGTCTTGCCGGTGCGGGCCGGTCAGGGTTCGTCCGGCGGCGGCATCGCGGGAGCGTGTCCGGGCAAGCGCGGGTGCCAGGTCGCCGCCGTCCCAGCCGGTGAGCGACAGACCGGCGCGTGCAAAGACGCTGTCGGGTTCGGCGGCGATGCGCGTGGCCAGCGCAGTGACCAGGGTGCTGCGGCTTTCGGCGACGGCTTGGCCATGTTCGCCCATCGCCTGTTCGAGCGCCGCAAGCCAGTCAGGATCGGCCCGGTCGTCGGCCAGCAAGCGGTTGCGCTGGCGCATGGCTGCTTCGTAGCGGGTCGTGTGGTGAGCGTGACCGGGATCGAGTGCGAGGACAAGGCGATCGAGGAAGCGCCGGCGCTCGCCGGGGCTGCCGCTGAACAGCCGGTCCTGCGCGGGCGTGAACCAGACAATCGAAAGCCATTCGGACAGCGCCGTGGCCGATGCAGTTGCGGCTTTGATGCGCACGATGCGGCGTTCCGGCGCGGTGGGGAGGATGCCGGTGCCGAGATCAATATCCCCGAGCTGCGCACTCACCGAAAATCCGCCCGCGCCGCCATTGCGCGCCATTTCGCTTAACGGTGCGCCGCGCAGGCCGCGACCGGGAGCGAGGAGCGAGACCGCCTCCAATATGTTCGTCTTGCCCACGCCATTGTCGCCGGTCAGCACGACGAAGCCGGGACCGGGCGAGAAGCTGACGGTCGCATAGGACCGGAAATCGGTCAGGGTCAGGCGGGTAAGCGGCATCAAAGCTGCTTTATCGGGCTGCGACGCACCTGTCGAAGGGGCGAGTGAAGAGGACAATAGTTGCAAAAATGGCCGAGCCGATACCGCTGGCAAAACGCCATATAAGTTGGCAGTATTCGGTGATGACGACTTCGAAAGCAAAACCGGCCCGCCCGCTTTCTCCGACGCCAACGTCATATGATGTCGCGCAGCGTGCTGGGGTTTCACAATCGGCGGTCTCGCGCTGTTTCCGCCCCGGATCGAGTATTGCCCCCAAGACGCGTGCCCGAGTGATCGCGGCGGCGCGCGACCTCGGTTATCATCCCAACGCAATGGCCTCCGGACTGATCACGAAGCGATCGCACCTCGTCGCTGTTGTCATTTCGAACCTAACCAATCTTTATTATCCTGAAGTTCTCGCGGAGCTGACACGCAGGCTGTCGGACCGGGGGATTCGTGTCCTGCTCTTTGCGCTCCAGGCCGAAAGCGAAGTCGATGCGATGCTCGATCAGGTTTGGCGATACCGCGTCGATGGCGCGATCATCGCGGCCCGATTGGCACCCGAACAGTTGCGCGAGTTTGCCCGGCGCCGCGTTCCGGTCGTTTTGTACAATCGTTTCGGCGAAGGCGATGCCGTTCCCAGCGTCTGTTGCGATTCGGTCGGTGGCGAACGGCAGCTTGCGGAACGGCTGGTTGCCGCCGGCCATTATGTCTTTGGCGTGATCACAGGGCCCGATGACTCCTATGTCAGTCAGGAACGTGTGCGTGGAGCGCTACAACGCCTACACGAGCTTGGGCGTGAAGCCCTCGTCGTCAAGGGGGCCTTTGATTATGACAGCGGCAATTCCGGTTTGCGTGCCCTGATGACGATGACCGACCGGCGGCTCGATGCTCTCATCTGTGCAAACGACCTGATGGCGATCGGCGCGATCGATTGCGCGCGAACGGACTTCGGCATCAACGTGCCGCATGATCTGTCGATCGTGGGCTTCGACGGCGTGGCCCCTGCAATGTGGGCGAGCTATCGCCTTTCGACGGTTCGCCAGCCGGTGCGCCGGATGACCGAGGCCGCAGTTTTCATGTTGATGGAGCGGATCGAGGATTTCGAACTCCCACCCGAAGTGCGCACCTTTGCCGGTCAGCTCATCGAGGGCAGTTCGGCGCGCCTGACGCCGCAATAGGGCACCGGCTGCGGGTTGCTTTTGCATCCGTATGCATTCATGTCTGTCGCAAGACTTTTTCGCTGGCGAGGACAGCATTCAGCGCACGACGCCCTTTTCCACTTTCGTACTGCTGCCCGGCAACATGTGCGATGCGCGCATGTGGCATGGCGGCGAAGGGGTGCTCATCAATACGCTGGGATCGCACGCGCCGACCGTTATTCATCATGCTGACCTGACACGCGACAACAACATCGCCGCTATGGCAACACGCACACTCGCTGCAGTTCAGGGCAATGTGCTGCCCATTGGATTTTCGATGGGTGCCATTGTCGCAGTCGAGATGTGGTGTCAGGCTCCTGAACGAATCACGGGCCTTGTCCTTCTCGGCTACAACGCAACGGCCGACCTTCCCGAGCGTGCAGCACAGCGCCCGGCGCAACAAGCCGACGTGCGCGCCGGTGGACTCGAACGCGTCCTCGTCGAGGAATTGAAGCCGAATTATCTCGCCCGACAAAATCGCGAAGATGCGGCACTGCTCGACCTTTTGCGTGACATGGGCATGGACCTGGGTGCGGAGGTATTTATGCGCCAGAGCGAGGCGTTGCGTTGCCGCGAAGACCGCCGCGAGGCGTTGCCCCAAATAAACGTTCCAGTGTTGCTGGGCAGTGGTGCCGAAGATTCGCTTTGCCCGCCTGCATGGCATGAAAAATGGGCAGCCCAAATTCGCGCATCGACCAACTTCTCCGTTGCGGGTGCGGGTCACATGCTGCCTCTCGAAGCACCCGATGCACTTGCCCATCAAATCGAACGCTGGCTCGCCAGAAAGGAAAACACATGACTGACCGCATTTTCACAACGCACGTTGGATCGCTGCCACGCTCCGCCGCCGTAACCGACCTTGTTTTCGCCGCCGAACGTGGCGATC
>JAYUYR010000256.1:0-4003 GCA_043752405.1 Sphingomonas sp.
TGCTTTCGGCGGCAGCGCGCAATGCGTATCGCGGGGCGGACAGCATCCGCCTGTTTGAAATCGGGCGGCGCTATCTGGGCGATACCGAACCGTTGACTGTCGGCGTCGTGCTGGCAGGCGAACGAACGCCGCGCGGCTGGGCGGCTGGCAAGGCAAGGGCTTTCGACGCCTATGATGCCAAAGCCGAAGCGCTGGCTTTGCTGGATGCCGCGGGAGCGCCGGTCGAGAATCTTCAAGTCTTCGGTGAGGCCGGTGCCCATTACCACCCCGGCCAGTCGGGCACACTGCGCCTCGGCCCCAAAACAGTCCTCGCCAGCTTCGGTGCGCTTCACCCGGCCACGGCCAAAGCGTTCGACCTGACCGGCGCGGTGGTTGCGGCCGAAATCTATCTCGACGCGATTCCGGCAAAGCGCGGAAGCGGCTTCATGCGTCCCGCCTTTGCACCGCCGGCGCTGCAAGTCGTCCGACGCGACTTTGCGTTCCTCGTGCCTGCCGGCCTTGCCAGCGACGCGCTCCTTCGTGCGGTCAAGGGCGCGGACAAGGCCCTGATCACCGGCGCACGCCTGTTCGACGTCTTCACCGGCACCGGCGTTCCCGAAGGACAGGTCTCGCTCGCGGTCGAAGTGACACTGCAGCCCAGCGACAAGAGTTTCACCGACGAGGTGCTGTCGGCCATCACGGCAAAGATCGTGGTCGCCGCCGTTAAGGTTGGAGCAACGCTTCGCACCTGATACGACAGTTGTGCCGCAGATTCATGCGCACAAGGTCGCGAAAGGTTGCTTATGTCCCGTGCTCTGGTTTCACTGGTGACAGCGGCGTCACTCACACTGTCGGCATGCGGGGGCGATAGCGGCAGCGCTGCACCACCAGCGGGCGGGTCATCGAGCGGCGGATCATCGGGCGGCGCGACCGCCGGATGCTCACTGGTCGAGCGCCAGAACTGGGCCTTTGGCCAGTTGAAGGAATGGTATCTGTTTCCGGAAACTTTGCCGGCGTCGCTTGATCCGGCGCCCTTTTCGACGGTCGGTGCCTATATCGATGCACTGACTGCAACGGCACGCGCGCAACGCCGCGACCGGTTCTTCACCTATCTGACCTCGATTGCCGAGGAAAATGCCTTCAACAATGCCGGCTCGAGCGCAGGCATCGGCATTCGCCTGTCGACCGATGCGACGACGAAAAAGGCGTTCATTTCTGAAGCATTCGAAGGCGCGCCAGGGCTGGCGGCGGGCCTCGACCGCGGTGACGAGATCATCGCGATCGGTGAAACGCCAAGGTCGTTGCGCACCGTTACCGACATCATCACTGCCGAAGGAACGGCGGGTGTCACGACCGCGCTCGGTGCGACGACAGCCGGCATAACGCGGACGTTGCGCGTGACCAGCCCCGCCAATGTGACCCGCGACGTGACCGTGACCAAGGCCGCCTATGCACTCAGCCCCGTCTCGACCCGCTACGGCGCGCAGATCATTGTCGATGGGGCCAAGCGCGTTGGCTATCTCAACCTGCGCACCTTTATCTCGACCGCCGACCCGCAATTGCGGACCGCATTCGATCAGTTCCGTGCCGCCGGCATTACAGAGTTCATTATCGATTTCCGCTACAATGGCGGCGGGCTGGTTTCGACTGCCAACCTCATGGGCGATTTGCTTGGCGGGAACCGCTCGAACTTCGACATATTCTCGAACACGACCTATCGCACCGAAAAGTCGTCGCAGAATTCGACCAAACGCTTTGCCCCGCAAGCGCAATCGGTGTCGCCGGTCAAAATCGCTTTTATCGGCACCGGTGCAACGGCATCGGCCAGCGAGCTCGTGATCAACGGCTTCATCCCCTATCTGGGGGCCAATGTCGCGTTGATCGGGTCCAATACATTCGGCAAGCCGGTCGGTCAGGTCGCGCTCGACCGCGCCGCCTGCGATGACCGGCTGCGTGTGACTGCCTTTTCGCTGCGCAATTCGGCGAATTCGGATGCTTATTATGACGGGCTTGCCACCGCCGTTAAAGCAAGTTGCGCGGCAGGGGATGACGTGAAGCGCCAACTCGGCGACCCGCAGGAAGCATCGGTTCGTCAGGCACTCGACTTCCTCGCCGGAAAGCCTTGCACGCCGATTGCCATTGGTCAGACCGCACAAGCGCTACAGGTCGAACCGACCTCGCGGCCCGAATTGCTTCGTCCCGCCGAGCCAACGGTCGAACAACGGGAAGTGCCCGGCCTGTTCTAGCGCCTGAGCAGGAACACCGCATGTTCGGCAAACAGGTTCGCGCCCGCCTGCGTCGTCGTGCGGTCGCCCGTCAGGAACCATTGCCCTTCGATCTTGATGTGGCGCGTGGCAATGAACCCGCGAAAATCATCGATCGTGACATGGTGGATATTGGGCGTGTCATACCAGCGTGACGGCAGTTGCTTCGTCACCGGCATCTGCCCGCCAAACATCAATGACAAGCGGATACGCCACTGCGCAAAATTGGGGAAGGACACGAACGCCTTGGTTCCCACACGTAGCAAATGGTCGAGCACAATGTCGGGCCGCCGCGTCGTCTGCAGCGTCTGGCTGAGGATGGCATAGTCGAAACTGGCATCGGGATAATCCGCAAGATCAGTATCGGCATCGCCCTGAATGACCGAAAGCCCGCGCGCAAGTGCCGCCGTGACGTCACCTGCATCAATCTCGATCCCGCGCGCGTCGCACCCTTTGGCGCGCAATTCGGCCATCAAAGCCCCGTCGCCGCACCCGACATCGAGCACGCGGGCACCCGCCGTCACATGGCTCGCGATGATCGCAAGGTCAGCTCTCAGCATGTCGCACACAAAAAGCCCGTCACGACAAGGTCGAGTTCGGGAACATCGAGGAAGAACGCATCATGCCCATAAGGGCTGGTCAGCTCGACAAAACTGACCGCCGCCCCCGCCGCATTCAGGGCGTGGGCGATCGCTTTTGATTCGGCTGTCGGGTAAAGCCAGTCGGTGTCAAAACTGACGAGCGCGAACCGCGTCTTGCTGCCCATGAACGCATGCGCGAGGTGCCCGCCGAATTCTTCGGCCAAGTCGAAATAATCGATAGCGCGGGTGATGTAGAGATAGCTGTTCGCATCGAATCGATCCGTAAAGCTCAGCCCTTGATGGCGCAGATAGCTTTCGACCTGAAAATCGGCATCAAAGCCGAAAGTCTTGCTCTCCCTTTGCTGCAACCGCCGCCCGAATTTCTCGGTCAGCCCCTGTTCGGACAGATAGGTGATATGCGCTGCCATCCGCGCCACCGCGAGGCCCGCATCGGGCGGCGTCGCCGGATTTTGGTCGTCGCCGTAATAATCGCCCCCGCGCCAGTTGGGATCGGCCATGATCGCCTGGCGCCCGACCTCGTGAAAGGCGATGTTCTGCGCGCTGTGCTTGGCCGTCGAGGCAATGATCAGCGCTGCGGCCACCCGGTCGGGGAAATGCGCCGCCCAGCTGAGCGCCTGCATCCCGCCCATCGACCCGCCGACGACCGCGTGCAGCCGCGCGATGCCGAGATGGTCGAGCAGCAAGGCCTGGCTCCGCGCCATGTCGCTGACCGTCACGACCGGAAAGCGCATCGCATAGGGTTTGCCATCCTCTGCCATCGACTCCGGCCCCGAAGACCCCATGCACCCGCCAATCGCATTGACCGCAATCACGCAGAACCGGTCGGTATCGATTGGCCTGCCCGGCCCGACCATCCGCGCCCACCAGCCGGGTTTGCCGGTAATCGGATGCATCGAGGCGACATGCTGGTCGCCGGTCAGCGCGTGGCAGATGAGAATTGCGTTCGATGCGTCGGCGTTGAGCGCGCCATAGCTTTCATAGGCGAGTTCGACCGGCGCCAGCACGCCCCCGCCGTCGAGCGCGAGCGGCCCGGGCAATGTCACATGGCGATTGTGGCCGAAACGATCATCCATCGGCTGCGGCTTTGCAGGGCACAGTGGCGGGATGCAAGATTTACAGGAAGTTGTTCGGCCAGATCATCGTCCGCCACATATGCGC
>JAYUYR010000257.1:0-9925 GCA_043752405.1 Sphingomonas sp.
TCATGGATATTCCGCCCGATCGCCATCACTTCGCCAACCGACTTCATCGCGGTCGACAGCAGCGGCTCGGCCCCCTTGAACTTCTCGAATGCAAAGCGCGGAATTTTCGTCACGACATAATCGATTGTCGGCTCGAACGACGCCGGCGTCGCCCCCGTAATGTCGTTCTGCACCTCGTCGAGCGTATAGCCCACCGCCAGCAACGCCGCGACTTTCGCGATCGGAAATCCCGTCGCCTTCGACGCCAGCGCCGACGACCGTGACACGCGCGGGTTCATCTCGATCACGATCAGCCGCCCATCGGCCGGGTTGACCGCAAACTGCACATTCGACCCGCCGGTCTCCACCCCGATCTCGCGCAGACACGCGATCGAGGCATTGCGCATGATCTGATATTCCTTGTCGGTCAGCGTCAGCGCGGGCGCGACCGTAATGCTGTCCCCCGTATGCACGCCCATCGGGTCGACATTCTCAATCGAACAGATGATGATGCAGTTGTCGTTGCGGTCGCGCACGACTTCCATCTCATATTCTTTCCAGCCGAGCAGCGATTCCTCGATCAGCACTTCGGTGGTCGGCGACGCATCGAGCCCGCCGCGCACAATGTCGATGAATTCCTCGCGGTTGTAAGCAATTCCCCCGCCCGTCCCGCCCATCGTGAACGATGGGCGGATGATCGACGGCAACCCTGTCCGCTCGAGCACGCCCAGCGCTTCGTCGAGGCTGTGCGCAATCCCCGACCGCGCGCTTTCCAGCCCGATCTTCGTCATCGCATCGCGGAACTTGATCCGGTCCTCGGCCTTGTCGATCGCCTCGGCATCGGCACCGATCATCTCGACACCATATTTCGCCAAAGTGCCATCATTGAACAGCGCCAGCGCAGTATTCAGCGCCGTCTGCCCGCCCATCGTCGGCAGGACAGCATCGGGCCGCTCCTTCTCGATGATCTTGGCCACAATCTCGGGCGTGATCGGCTCGATATAGGTCGCATCCGCCAGCTCGGGATCGGTCATGATCGTTGCCGGGTTCGAATTGACGAGGATGATGCGGTAGCCCTCCGCCTTCAGCGCCTTTACCGCCTGCGTCCCCGAATAATCGAATTCACACGCCTGCCCGATGACGATGGGGCCGGCACCGATGATGAGGATTGAGGAAATGTCAGTGCGTTTGGGCATTAAAGGTGTTTCTTGGCCAGATCAGCAAGTTGCTCAATCGCTCCCTTGGTCAAGCGCAGCGTCTGCGAGACCTTACCCGGTATCTCGCGATTTTCAGACCCAACGGTATTAATCTGGATGAATTTTTCGTTATCCTGTCCTTGGACAGAATAACCACCGACCGTTTCAGTGTGTCGTGCGTTAGCTTTCAAATCTAGCTGTTCAAATCTTCTGATAATTGCCATTTTTAATTCCCCATCATCCCCACAAAGCGCTCGAACAAATATCCGCTATCCTGCGGCCCCGGGCTCGCCTCAGGGTGATATTGCACGCTGAACGCAGGCGCATCGGTCATCGCGAACCCGCAGTTTGACCCATCAAACAAACTCACATGCGTCTCCCGCGCATTCGCAGGCAACGTCGCGCTGTCCACCGCAAACCCGTGGTTCATGCTCGTGATCTCCACCCGCCCGTCAGAGAGCCGCTTCACCGGATGGTTAGCCCCCCGATGCCCCTGATGCATCTTCACCGTCTTCGCGCCCACCGCCAGCCCCAGCAGCTGATGCCCCAGGCATATCCCGAACAATGGTTTACTCGTGCCCAGCCACTCACGGATCACCGGCACCGCATACGCCCCCGTAGCTGCTGGATCACCGGGGCCATTCGAAAGGAACAGGCCATCGGGTTCGTGTGCCATGATGTCGTCGAAACTCGCCGTTGCGGGCACGACGCTGACTTGACATCCCGAATCAATTATGTTAGCTAAGATATTGTGTTTAATACCATAATCTATCGCAACAACTTTTTTCGCGGTAGGGTCGCAAGCGTAACCTTTGTAACCTTCGCCGAGCTTCCAAAGCCCCTTGTCCCACCCGTAACTTTGCAAAGTCGTCACCGACTTGGCCAGATCGGCCCCCTCCAAGCCCGGCCAGTCGCGCGCCAGCGCCAGCAGTTCGTCCACGTCGAACACACCGTCCTTGCGATGCGCGATCACGGCATTGGGCGCCCCAGCCTCGCGAATGCGCCGCGTCAACGCCCGCGTATCTACTCCCGCCAGTCCAATCCGCCCATTGGTGCGCAGCCACTGATCGAACCCGCCGGTGCTGCGAAAGCTCGACGGCGCAGTCACATCCTCGCGGACGATGCACCCGACGGCGTGCGCATTGGTCGCTTCCATGTCGTCGGGGTTCGCGCCGACATTGCCGATATGCGGAAACGTGAAGGTCACGATCTGCGCCGCGTAGGACGGATCGGTCATAATCTCCTGATAGCCGGTCATCGCGGTGTTGAAACACACCTCGCCCACCGCCGCGCCTTCCGCACCAAACCCGCGACCATAGACGACGGTGCCGTCCGCAAGGACCAGTATGCCGGTGGCGCGCGAAGTGTCAGCCATGCGGAAAGGCTCCGTTGGAGGGGTCAGGCAGCGATGTCGCTAAGCCGTAGTCCCTAAGCAGCCAAACGCGCACGGTCAATTCTGGTAACGAAAATGCAATGCGGCTAAGGATGAGGTTTCCGAAAGAGAACCAATGATTCGAGACGATATTCAGGCGGCGCAAATTGCGACGATGAAGGCGCGCGACGCCGATACTCTGGGCACGATCCGCCTGATCCAGTCCGCAATCAAAAACCGCGACATCGAAGCGCGCACCAGAAAGTCGCCCGATGATGACGACGTCCTCGTCGTCGAAGTGCTCCAGAAAATGGTGAAACAGCGCCGCGAATCGATCGAGATGTTCACCACCGGCAACCGCCCCGAACTCGCCGCGAAAGAAGCCGCCGAAGTCACGGTGATCGAACGCTTCCTGCCGCAACAGCTGACCGAAGCGCAAACCATCCTCGCCATCGAGGCCATCAAGGCCGAAGTCGGCGCGACGGGCGTCAAGGACATGGGCAAAGTCATGGCCGCGCTGAAAGACCGCCACGCCAGCGAGCTCGACATGAGCAAAGCCAGCGCGCTGGTGAAGGCATCGCTTTCTTGAAGGCATGAGCCTCTCGCCCGCCTTTCTCGACGAACTGCGCAGCCGCACCCTGCTGTCGGGCCTGATCGGCAAGTCATTGAAGCTACAGCGCGCGGGTCGTGAATGGAAAGCGCCCTGTCCGTTCCACAATGAAAAGACGCCGTCGTTCTACGTGAACGATGACAAGGGCTTTTACCATTGCTTTGGCTGTTCGGCGCACGGCGACGCAATCCGCTGGCTGACTGAGCAGCAGGGCTTGCCCTTCATCGACGCAGTCAAGGAACTCGTGGCGAACGCCGGGATGGAAATGCCCGCCGCCGATCCCCGCGCTGCCGAACGCGCCGAACGTCAAAGCGGTTTGCATGATGTTATGGCCGCCGCCCAGGCGTGGTTTGCCGAACAACTCGCTGGGATCGAAGGCGCCGAAGCCCGTACCTACCTCGACAAGCGCGGCGTTTCCGCCGAACTGGTCAGCGCCTACGGCCTCGGCTTCGCGCCCGACAGCCGCGGCAAACTCAAAACCGCCCTCGCCCGCTACGGCGATACAATGCTCGTCGAAGCAGGGCTGCTAATCCAGGTCGACGACAAAGACCCCTACGACCGTTTCCGGGGTCGCCTCATGATTCCGATCCGCGATCCGCGCGGACGGTGCATCGCATTTGGGGGCCGCATATTGGGCCAAGGCGAGCCTAAATATCTCAACTCGCCTGATACGCCCCTCTTCGACAAGGGCCGCACCCTGTGGAACCTCGACCGCGCCGCGCCTGCCTCACGCAAGGCGGGCCGTCTCATCGCGGTCGAAGGCTATATGGACGCCATCGCGCTGGCAGGCGCCGGCATACTTGAAGTCGTTGCCCCTCTCGGCACCGCGCTGACCGAAGCGCAGATCGAACGGATGTGGCGTCTGGTCGATGAACCCATCCTCTGTTTCGACGGCGACAATGCCGGTCGCAAAGCCGCGATGCGCGCCGTCTTCCGTGCAATGCCGATGCTCGGGCCGAACCGGAGCCTCAGCATCGTCACCCTGCCCGCCGGTCAAGACCCCGACGACGTCGTCAAATCAGGCGGGAAAGCAGCTTTCGAATCGCTCGCCGATGTGGCCCAACCGCTCGTCGATTTCCTCTGGGAAACCGAAAAGGCGGCCGTGCCCCTCAAAACACCTGAACAGCGCGCTGGACTTAAGCATCGCCTCACCGAACATATCGCGACCATCGCCGATCCCGACGTACGCCGACATTACAACAATGCGATGCGCGAACGGCTCGACGCGCTGTTCTTTTCCCGCCCGCCTTTCGTGCCTCAGCAGCGCGGCAAATTCCGCTCCAACGCCGCCGCTCCCCACGGCCCCGCATCGACCAGAGCACGCGCTATCGGCGGCGGCATCGATAGTCTTTACATCCGCGCAATCATGGCGGGTCTCGTCCGCCATCCCGCTCTTGTATTGACCTGCGCAGAAGCTCTTTCAGTGCTCCCGATCACCGACCCGGCGCTGCATAAATTCAGGATCATGTTGATTGATGCAGCTTATGACGGCAACATTGTTGAAACTGGCGCACTTGAAACTATATGCAATGATCAAGGGTTATCAATTATCCTAAGGGAGTTGCGTTCGTTTAACGGGCTTGCCTTTTCCTTCACGCGCGTTGATGCGAACGCAACTGTGGCGCGCAGGGATCTGGCGATGGCGATTGAAGCGCTGGCGTCGCGGCCCGAATTGGATGCGGCATTGGCAGCAGCGACGGCACGGCTGTCCGATGATGTTGATGAGGACGGATTGGCTGAACAGATGCGCCTGATGACGGCGCGCCGGGATGCGGATCAGAAATTGGCGGCGCTCGTTCAGGGGGACGAGAATGCCGGTTGATATGGGAACAAAAAATTAGATGGCAAAAGCAATTGAGGCCGAAGCGCCCGAAGACCAGAATGAATTGGGCGACGCACCGCTGATCGATTTGAACGATGCCGACATCAAAAAGATGGTCGCACGCGCCAAAAAGCGTGGCTACATCACGGTCGACGATTTGAACGCCGTTGTAGGCGAAATGTCGACCGACCAGATCGAAGACGTTATGTCGGCCCTCAACGAAATGGGCGTCAATGTCGTCGAAAATGACGAAGCCGGTGAAGACGGTGACGAGGCCAAGGAAGACGACGAAGAAGTCGCGGCCGTCGATGCCACCGACGACGGCAGCGGCCATGTTGCCGAAAAAGTCACCAAGACGACCGACCGCACCGACGACCCCGTCCGCATGTACCTGCGCGAGATGGGGGCGGTCGAACTGCTCAGCCGCGAAGGCGAAATTGCAATTGCCAAGCGCATCGAAGCCGGTCGCGACACGATGATCCTCGGTCTGTGCGAATCACCAATTACGTTCCATGCCATCATCAGCTGGTCTGACGCGCTCAATGAAGGGACGATGCAGCTCCGCGAGATCATCGATCTTGACGCGATGCTCAACAAGGATCCCGCCCCCGAAGCGATGACCGAGGATGGCGAGAACGAAAATGGCGAGATCAGCGCAAAGACCGCAGGCGCCAGCTTCAAGGAAGAAGAAGATGTCGAGGAAGTCGCCCCTGTTTCCGAAGACGAACATGACGAAGAAGCGCTAACCGAACGCCGCGCGCCGCGCCCGTCCGACGACGAGGAAGAAGACAACACCCTCAGCCTTGCGCAGATGGAAGAGACGCTCAAGCCAATGGCGCTTGAAAAGTTCGCGTCGATCACCGCGCTCTACAGGAAATTTTCGAAGGTCCAGCAGGCGCGCATCGACGCGCTCGGCCTCGGCAATGACTTCCCCGCCAGCGACGAGAAGAAATATCACAAGCTTCGAGAAGAGTTGACCGCCGAAGTCGAAAGCGTCCAGTTCCACGGCGCGAAGATCGAATATCTCGTCGACCAGCTTTATGCCTTCAACCGCCGCCTGACTGCGCTCGGTGGACAGATGTTGCGCCTTGCCGAACGCCATAAAGTCCCTCGCAAGGCATTCCTCGACAGCTATATCAACCGCGAACTCGACGAGACGTGGCTGGCCAGCGTCAAGGGCGTTGATAAAAAATGGACTGCCTTTGTCGAAAATGAAGCGGACGCCGTCGACCGCATCCGCATCGAAATTTCGGAAATCAGCCAGGCAACCGGCATGTCGCTCAGCGAGTTCCGGCGCATCGTCAACACGGTGCAAAAGGCAGAACGCGAAGCGCGCATTGCGAAAAAGGAAATGGTCGAAGCCAACCTTCGCCTCGTCATCTCCATCGCCAAGAAATACACGAACCGCGGCTTGCAGTTCCTCGATCTTATTCAGGAAGGCAATATCGGCCTGATGAAAGCGGTTGATAAGTTCGAATATCGCCGCGGTTACAAGTTCAGCACATATGCGACCTGGTGGATCCGGCAGGCAATCACGCGCAGCATCGCCGATCAGGCACGGACGATCCGCATCCCCGTCCATATGATCGAAACGATCAACAAGCTCGTCCGTACCAGCCGCCAGTTCCTCCACGAACAGGGGCGCGAGCCGACGCCCGAGGAAATGGCCGAGCGCCTCTCAATGCCGCTCGAAAAGGTCCGCAAGGTGATGAAGATCGCCAAGGAACCGATCAGCCTCGAAACACCCATCGGTGACGAGGAAGACTCGCATCTCGGCGATTTCATCGAGGACAAGAACGCTGTGATCCCGGTCGATGCGGCGATCCAGGCCAACTTGAAGGAAACCGTGACGCGTGTCCTCGCCTCGCTCACCCCGCGCGAGGAACGCGTGCTGCGCATGCGCTTTGGCATCGGTATGAACACCGACCACACGCTCGAGGAAGTCGGGCAGCAGTTCAGCGTCACCCGCGAACGCATCCGTCAGATCGAAGCGAAAGCCCTACGCAAGCTCAAGCACCCATCAAGGTCGCGGAAAATGCGCAGTTTCCTCGATCAGTAGGCGCTGAGCATCTTGCGGACGTGCGGCGGATAGTTGACCTCGGTGCAGTGTGCTTCGACGAAATCCTTCGCTGCACCGCATAGCTGACCCGCCAACTCGGGGTCGTTCCACACGCGGTCGATCGCCGATCCTAGCGACTCGACCGACCCCGGTATCGCCACCAACCCCGTTTCGCCGTTGCAGACATAATCGTCGATGCCCGACGATGCCGTCACCACTACCGGCGTACCCAGATAGAAGGCACTGACGATGGTGACATGCCCGCAGGGTGTATCGGTCGCAACCAGCGGCAGCGCCATCAGTCGTGCGCCCTGAACGACCGCCATCGCATCTGCATAAGGAATATTACATAGCGTTTCGACGTTTGGCGGGACCGTGAGCCCGTCAAGATTCGCAGGGCGCACCACCACGATGAATCGTATCGCGGGTCGTGCGGCGGCCACCGCCATCAGCGACGTATAATCGCGCGCGTTGCCGCCAACGGCGCAGACATAATCGGCACCTGTCGGACGCGCATCCGACGCGACAGGCGCATTGACGCCCCAGAGCAACACGTCGATCCGCGCCGGATCGATCCCGAAATGGTCGGCATAAAGCTGTCGTTCCATTGTCGACGACACCGTGAAGCGGTCCACCGTTCGAAACAACCGCGCCTGCCGAGCCTGTCGCAGGCCGGTTGGCAAACGGTCGAAATTCAAGAAATAATTGATGTGCCGCGTGCGCACCCGCAATGCGCGCCGCGCAAGCTCCAGCAATGCGGCCAGTCCGGCATCGAACGACAGAATAAGATCCGCCTTGTGCGCCATCCGCGCTGCCCTGAAGGTTGCTGCTATGCGCGCCGCCCGATTGCGAATGGCGCCCGATCCCACCGGTGCGGCAACAAAGCACCAGTCAATATCGGGCATGTGGTGCGCAATCCACCGCCAGTCCGCTCCGCCGTCGTGGAGGACAACAATACGTTTGCGATCATCGCCACGTGTCATACGACCACCCGCCGGTGCGCAATGACAGGAATACGAGCGCGAACATCGGTAACCTGCGCCGCGTCGACGTCGCAAAAGCCCAACCCGGGCGTCTTACCCATATCCAGCAACACATCGCCCCACGGCCCGATCACCAGCGAATGGCCATAGGTGTCTCGGCCATCGCAATGGTGCCCCGCCTGCGCCGCAGCAATGACAAAGCACGCGTTCTCGATTGCCCGTGCGCGCATCAGGATATGCCAGTGCGCGTGGCCCGTCGGCACCGTAAACGCCGCCGGGATCGCGAGCACCGTTGCCCCGCCCTGGCTCAGCGCCGCATAAAGTGCAGGGAAGCGCAGATCATAACAGATCGACAGGCCCAGTGTCCCGACTGGCGTATCGACCACCACCACCGCGTCCCCGCCCGCATAGGCACCCGACTCGCGCCAGCTGTCGCCCGTCGGCAAATCGACATCGAACAAATGCATCTTGTCATAACGCGCGACGACTTCGCCCAGCGCGTTGACCACAAAGGCCCGGTTGGCGAGCTTGCCATCCACGCGTCTGGCATCCACCGCGAGCGAGCCGATATGCACCCATATTTTGTTACGAGCAGCCGCGGCGCATACGGCAGCGAGCACATCATCATCGGCTTCACGCTTCACGGATGCCTTTGCCCGCGCCCGATCCCGGTCCAGCAGCCCCGACATCTCGGGGGTGAACAGCATGACGGCTCCGCCCGCCGCAGCTCCCGCAACAGCCTCGACCATCGTCATTGCATTTGCCGCCGGATCGATTCCCGACGTCATTTGCAGCAGCGCAATGCGCATCAGCCCGCCAGCAGCGTGTCGAGTTCGCCCGCCGCGTCGAGCGCAGCCAGATCATCCGATCCGCCGACATGCCGCGTGCCAATGAAAATTTGCGGCACAGTCGAGCGTCCACCCGACCGTTCGAGCATCACAGTGCGATCGGGGCCACCCATCGTAATGTCATGCTCTTCAAACGCTGCCCCCTTGCGGTTCAGCAGCGCCATCGCCCGCGCGCAATAGGGACACATGAACTTGGTATAAATGTCGATCTTTGCCATCGCCCATAGGTGCGGTTGCTGCACCGCCTTGTCAATCATTGCGAATAGCGCGCGCCCAGCAAACCAGCGTTACGCGCGCGGCGCCTGTGCGCTTCAGCGTTTTTGCACAGGCATTGGCCGTCGCTCCTGTGGTCAGCACATCGTCGACCAGCAGCACATGCAGGCCATCCAGACGACCCTGCACGGTAAAGGCACCGCGCACCGCAGCCCGGCGCTGGGCTGGATCGAGACCGCGCATCGACGGCGTCGCGCGCATACGCCGAAGACGGTCGAGCTTTACCGGCATTGCCCGCCGTGACTGCAAAGCGCGTGCGATAGCGACCGACTGGTTAAATCCCCGGCCCCACAACCGCCAGCGATGCAAAGGCACCGGAACAAGCACGGCATCATCCGGCAAACGATCCGCCAAAACCGCCGCTATCGTGCGCGCAAGCCCCGGACGCCGCGCATATTTCAGGCGCAGCGCAACACGCTTGGCAATGTCGCCATACGCCACTGCCGCGACCACGGCGTCGTAAGCAGGCGGATCACTGAGGCAGCGTCCACAAGTCAGCCCATCATGCGACCCCAGCGGGATCGAGCAGCGCGCGCACCCTTCGCTGGTCAGGAACGTCAGCGCCGACCAGCACGTTACGCAGAACCTATGGTCATTCTCGACAATCGCGGCACAGCCCGGACAGCGCGGCGGCAGCATGAAATCGATCAGCGGTCGGCCCAGAGTTTTGACAATCCCCACGCAAACTATTGTCGGCACCTCTCGACGGCGGCACAAGTACCAAATGCCGACCACGCCCGCTCAGGTACCCGAAATCTTTGATCGCAACGCGCGCAGGATGCG
>JAYUYR010000258.1:0-3967 GCA_043752405.1 Sphingomonas sp.
CCCTGCACTGCCGGGCACACCAGCCCGCTCCCGATCTCGGATGCATGAAGCGCCGCGAGCAAAACCCCCGGCGATGCCGCAATCCGCCCGTCGAGCCCCAGTTCGCCCACCACGACATAACTCGCCAGCGTCTCGGCATCGACGATCCCCATCGCCCCCAGCAACGCCAGCGCAATCGGAAGATCGTAATGTGACCCTTCCTTGGGCAAATCAGCGGGCGACAGGTTCACTGTGATCCGCTTGGGCGGCAATGACAGGCCCAGCGAGGCAATTGCCCCGCGTACCCGCTCGCGGCTTTCGGCGACGGCCTTGTCGCCCAGCCCTACCACATTGAAATTCGGAACCCCCGCAATCAGCGAGCATTGCACTTCGACCGCGCGCGCCTCCAGGCCGAGATACGCCACTGTCGGCACTGTTGCGACCATGAAACCTAACGCCCCCAATTCGAAAAATGATCTAGCTTCATAAGTGCAGGCTTGCCAAGCCGCCCTGCGCCAACCACATGCCCTCCTATGAAATTGGGTAGCCGCTGGCGGATGTACAAACGCAAACCGGCCGTCCGGGTGACGCTGTTTGTGGTTGGCATCTTGCTGATGGTCATTTCGCCGATTATCGGCGCCCTCCCCGGCCCCGGTTTCATTATCGTTTTTCCCCTCGGTCTTGGCCTGACGCTTAAATATTCGCGCTGGGCAAAACGGCGCTATGTCCACTTCAAGCGGCGCTGGCCCAAACATGGCCGCTGGGCAGATTGGGGTCTGCGCCGGCGCAGCGGCAAACGCCGCGCCGAATTGAAGCGCGAAGAGAATTGACTTTCATGTGGCTCCCTCATATGCGCTCCCCCAGCGGTCGTTCCTCGCGGGGCGGCCTTTTCTTTTCAAAGTTTCGAATCAGGGCATGAGCGATGAAGCGCACTTTTCAGCCGAGCAACCTCGTCCGCGCACGGCGCCACGGATTCCGTCACCGGATGTCGACCGTGGGCGGTCGCGCCGTGATCCACGCCCGCCGCGCACGCGGCCGCAAGAAGCTGTCGGCCTAACAACGATTAGCGCCCGCCGGGATTTTCTGGCGGCAAATTCAGCGAAACGAGCGCCGATGCCGGGGTTCGTTCTGCTGGTCCGCGACCGCGCCGATGGTGATCCCGCCAAGCGCGTCGGCTACACAGTGACCAAGAAAATCGGCAACGCCGTCGTCCGCAACCGGATGAAGCGCCGCTTCCGCGAACTCGCGCGTGACGTCATTGCGTCAGAGGGCGCGCTGGGCAGCGACCATATCCTCATCGGTCGGGCAGGCGGCATCGACCGCGATTTCGCGACATTGCGTGCTGATCTGGTCAAAGCCATTGGGAAGTTGGTGCGATGACTTCGACAAGCTCGGCCAAATCGGTTTTGGGATCGGCCATGATCGCCGTCGCCCGCGGGTGGCAGCTCGGCCCCTCGCGCATCCTGCCGCCGTCGTGTCGTTATCTGCCGACCTGTTCGGCCTATGCCATCGAAGCAATCGGCAAGCATGGCGCAGGCCGCGGCGGCTGGCTCGCTTTTCGCCGGATCGCCCGATGCCACCCGTGGGGCGGGCATGGCTATGATCCTGTACCGTGAAATTGGGCCATAAAACTGGGGAAGTAACTGACCGTGGATAATCAGCGTAACATGATCCTCGCCGTCGTGCTGTCGGCGCTCGTCCTGTTCGGCTGGAGCGCGCTGTCCGAACGCTTCTTTCCCTCGCCGCCGCCCGCCTCGACAACACAACCTGCCGCTAGCAGCGCACCGATTGCGCAAAACAACGCTGTCATCCCGACGCCGACCGTCAAGGTTCAGGACCGTGCAAAAGTCATTGCTGCCACCCCGCGCATCGCGATCCGCACACCCAAGCTGATCGGTTCGATCAATCTGACCGGCGCACGCATCGACGACCTTGTGCTGACCAAATACCGCCAGACCATCGACAAGAAATCGCCGCCGATCCGCCTGCTCTCGCCGGGTGGCAGCGCGGATGCCTATTATGCGGGCTTCGGCTGGTCGGGTGATGGCCTTGCGGTGCCCGGCCCCGCGACGGTGTGGCAAGCCAATGGCACTGCGCTCACGCCCGAAACACCCGTCACGCTACGCTGGACCAACCCGACCGGCCAGACCTTCGCGATCAAACTGTCGGTTGATGCCGATTATATGTTCACCGCCGAACAGACGGTCAGCAATGCAGGCACCGCGCCCGTCCTCGCGCGCACCTATGCCTATGTCAGCCGCGACGGTATTTCAAAGGATCCCGACACCTGGACCGCGCACGTCGGCCCGATTGGGTCGTTCAACAGTGCAGTGAATTACGGCGTCAACTATGGCGATCTCGACACCGCTGGCACAGGCGGAACACGCTTCCAGTCAAAGGGTGGCTGGATGGGCTTCGGCGACCATTTCTGGCTGGCTGCACTCGTCCCGCCGCAGGACGCAAGTGTCGACACCGGCTTTCGCGCTGCGGGCAACACCTATCAGGCCGACTATGCGCTCGCCCCCGCCACCATCGCGCCGGGCCAGCAGAAAATCGTCAAAACGCATTTCTTTGCCGGGGCGAAGGAAACCAACATCCTCGACACGTATGAGGACAAGCTTGGCATCACCCATTTCGGCAAAGCAATCGACTGGGGTTGGTTCGAACTCGTCGAAAAGCCGATCTTCAAATATCTCGACTGGCTGTTCCGCGTCACCGGCAATTTCGGGCTCGCGATCGTCCTGCTGACCGTCACGGTGCGTGGCCTGATGTTCCCCATCGCCCAGAAACAATTCGCGTCCATGGCCGCCATGCGCGTCGTTCAGCCGAAGATGAAGGCAATCCAGGAACGCTACAAGGAAGACAAGCCGCGCCAGCAGCAGGAAATCATGGCGCTCTACAAATCCGAAAAGATCAATCCGCTCGCAGGTTGCGCGCCGATCCTGCTCCAGATTCCTATCTTCTATGCGCTTTATAAGGTGCTGCTGCTTGCCATCGAAATGCGCCACCAGCCATTTGTCGCGTGGATCAAGGATTTGTCCGCGCCCGATCCGTTCTTTTTCGGGCTGTTCCCCGATCTCGGCCTGCCCGCATTCCTCGCCATCGGCATCCTGCCGATCATCGTCGGCATCACTCAATATATTCAGTTCAAGCTCAACCCGACGCCGATGGACCCGACGCAGGAGCAGGTCTTCAAGATCATGCCCTTCGTTCTCATCTTTGTCATGGCCCCGTTTGCGGCCGGTTTGCAGGTCTACTGGATGACCACCAACGTGCTGACGATCCTGCAGCAAAAGCTGTTGTACGCGCGTTATCCGGGTCTCGCCGCGCCGGTTGTCAAATGACGGCCCCCACAGGCCGTCACCCTGAACTTGTTTCAGGGTCCATGCTGCTACGCGACCGTCGGATGCGTGTCGCGATGGATACTGAAACAAGTTCAGCATGACGGAAGACTTAAATATCGAAGCCGCGCGCAAGCTGTTTTCGGGACCAGTCACCTTCCTGAAATCGGCGCCGACGCTCGAGTTCCTCCCCGATCCCGATTTCCCCGAGGTGGCTTTTGCAGGGCGCTCGAATGTCGGCAAATCGTCGCTGCTCAATGCGCTGACCAATCGCAATTCGCTTGCCCGCACCTCGAATACGCCGGGGCGGACGCAGGAATTGAACTTCTTTGACGTTGGCGATCCCCCGACGCTCCGACTCGTCGATATGCCCGGCTATGGCTTTGCCGAGGCACCGCGCGACATGGTCAAGCGCTGGCGCTTCCTCATCAACGATTACCTGCGCGGGCGGCAGGTGCTCGGTCGTGCCTTCGTCCTGATCGACAGCCGCCACGGTATCAAGGCAGTCGACGACGACATCATGGACATGCTCGACAAGGCCGCGGTCAGCTACCACCTCGTCCTGACCAAGGCTGACAAGATCAAGGCCACCGAACTCGAAGCCGTCACCCAGCGCACCACTGAACAGGCCCGAAAACACCCCGCCG
>JAYUYR010000259.1:0-9852 GCA_043752405.1 Sphingomonas sp.
GACCAACATACCGTGCGTCTCGCTTATTCGTTTGACCGTGCACGCCATCGCCAGACCGGCGAAGTCGGCTTCCTGCAAAGCGACGGCAAGCCCATCGACGTGTTCCCGATCAACAACGGGCTTGCTGATGTCGGGGGCAACATCCTGCAAAAGCGTGACCGATTGTCCTTCGCAACGCTCAACCAGATTGCGGGTGAATATCGCGGTGAATTCTTTGATGATTCCCTGACCGTCAACATCGGAGTCCGCGCACCGTTTTTCAAACGCGACCTGACGAATAACTGTGCGACATCGAGTGCGGCCGGTTTTGTCGAATGCTTTGGTACCAATACTGCCGGCCTCGCTGCTTTTGTGGCCAATAATCCCACTGTCACCATCGGTGCCGGCGCATCGGCGACGACCTCGCCATTGCAGGGGCCGCAACAGCGCATCCTGAAATACAACAAGATCTTGCCAAACATCGGCTTTACCTATGATCTTGACCAGTTTGCCAGCATCTTTGCCAACTATTCGAAAGGCCTTCAGGTGCCCGGCACCGACAGCCTGTATAATTCATTCTATTTTGCACCGACGGCTGCCCAAGCGCGGCCACGGGCCGAAACCACCGACAATTTCGACGTCGGTGTTCGGTGGCGCTCGGGCAATATCCAGGCACAGTTCTCGGCTTGGTACACCAAGTATAAGGACCGTCTGGCACAGGCTTATGATCCCGACCTCGATCGCAGCGTCTATCGTAACCTCGGTGAAGTCACAAAATACGGCGTCGATGGCAGCGTTTCGTACAGGCCAATCCCCGAACTAGCGCTTTACGTTTTTGGTTCGGCGCTAAAGTCGAAAATCAAGGACAATCTCCTGATCACCGAGCTTACCAACGGGACACAGATTTTTGCGCCAACGGCTGGCAAGCGTGAATCGGGTTCGCCGGTCTACACGCTCGGTGGCCGTGTTCAGGGGTCACTCGGCCCCGTCGATCTTGGCGTTCAGGCAAAGCGTACCGGCAAGCGTTTCATCAACGATACCAACCTGCCGCTCTTCACTGGCGCGACGAGCACACAAATCTACCCGGCAGCCGCGCCCGCCTACACGTTGGTGGATATCGATGCGCGTGTTTCGCTCGATTTCCTTGGTCTCAACAAAAAGACCTATTTCCAGCTGAACGTCAGCAATCTGTTTGACAAGCTCTATGTCGGTGGGTTCGACGGCGGCAACCAGACGCCAACCTACAATGCGGCTACCGGTGCAATCACCGGTTATTCGAATCCGATCTTCGTTCAGATTGGTTCGCCGCGCACGGTGCTTGGGTCGTTCGTTATCGCTTTTTGATTGCGTCAAAGTTTACAGCAAAGGCCGTCATCCTCGCGGACGGCGGCCTTTTGCTATTCGGTCGGCAGCATCGCCCGCAACGGCTTTGCCATCACGCGCCGCAGCATCGGTTCGAAAAACGACAATGGCTTGCTGTCATAATCGGGATCGAACGCAGCCTGGTCATATTTGCGGCAGAATTCTTCACACGCATCCCAATGTTCATGGCCGCGGTGAACGTCGCGCGCGTCGCGGTCCATCCCCAGGAAATGGAAGTAATAATTGCCCTGGAACAAGCCATGCTGTGCACAGATCCAATGCTCTTCCTCGCTCACGAACGGCTTGATTACCGCCGCGCCAATGTCCGGATGGTTATAGGTGCCAATCGTATCGCCAATGTCATGGATCAGCGCCATGACGATATAAGTCTCTGGTCGCCCATCGCGGTGTGCGCGCGTCGCGGTTTGCAAACAATGGTCGAGCCGGTCGATGGGAAAGCCGCCGAAATCGCCCTTCAATAACCGAAGATGCGTCAAAACCCGGTCGGGCAGATCCTTGGCAAATGCCTCATACTGGCGCGCAATGATTGCCCAGTCGGCCTGCGTCCCCTCCTCGAAATTGCGGAACTTGGCGCGGGGCATATGCTCAAAATCAGCCATTTTGTCTCTCCTCATGACGAGCTTAACGCCTAGCCTCCGTCATTGCGAGCGCCGCGAAGCAATGCAGTCCCGCCCTTGTTCTGGATTGCTTTGCTCCGCTCGCAATAACGGTGTGGGTTTGTGGTTGGGCTTTCCTCGGCTACACACATTCTCAATGCCAGCGACACCCCCCACCCCCGCCACCTTCTTCGCCGACAAGAATCGCGCGTTCTGGATGCTACAGGCGGCCGGATGGGCGGGCTATCTCCTCCTCCGCGCGGCGCAGGGTGTCGCAAATGGAATGACGATTTCGTTCTTCATCCCGGTCCTCGTTTCGACTGCCACCGGCTATTCGCTCACGCTTGTCATGGCCGCAGTCTATCGCTGGTTCATCCTGAAATCACCGCTGGTTATCTGGACCGGAACACTGGCAACGGTCATGATCGGCGTTGGGGCCTACTCAGTCATCGACGCCTGGGTGTTCTCCATGATCAGCCGCGGTGGCGTTTTCGAAGGGGGACTTGTGCTCGGCACGGTTCTCATCAACGGCCTGCTTCTCGGCGCATGGTCGGCGTTATATTACGGCATCAACTTTTTCCTGATTGCCGAGCGCCAGACGCTGCAGCTGCTCAAGCTCGAAGCGATGGCGTCGTCGGCACAGCTTGCGATGCTGCGGTATCAGCTTAATCCGCATTTCCTGTTTAACACGCTCAACAGCATTTCAACGCTGGTCCTGCTTAAGCAGACCGACCGCGCCAATGCGATGCTCAGTCGCCTGTCGTCTTTTCTGCGCTACACGCTCGTCAATGAGTCCGAGACGCAGGTCACGCTCGAGCAGGAAGTCGAAACCTTAAAGCTCTATCTCGATATCGAAAAGATGCGTTTCGAGGAACGTCTCCGCTCCTCCTTCGACATAGATCCTGCCGCGTCGTCGGCGCGACTGCCCTCGCTCCTCCTCCAGCCGCTGGTCGAAAACGCGATCAAATATGCCGTCACGCCAATGGAGGAAGGCGCCGATATTTCGGTTACCGCTCGACTGGTCGGCGAACGGGTGCATATCACCGTGTCGGATACCGGGCCGGGGTTGAATGATAATTCGGTTCGGCCCAGTTACTCGACCGGAGTTGGCCTTGCCAATATCCGCGACCGGCTCAATCAGGCATTCGGCGCGGACCACCGGTTTGAAACACGCAACCAACCGGGGGGTGGGTTCGTTGTCACGGTGGAAATACCATTTATAGCCCAAGATCAAATGCAAGAGGCCGCATGACCATCCGAACCATCCTCGTCGACGATGAAAAACTGGCCATCCAGGGCCTGCAACTCCGGCTCGCGGCACATGCCGACGTCGAGATTATCGATACCTGCCTCAACGGGCGCGAGGCGATCCGCGCGATCAAGACGCACAAACCCGATTTGGTCTTCCTCGACATACAGATGCCCGGCTTCGACGGCTTTTCGGTTGTCTCGGGCCTGATGGAAGTCGAACCGCCGCTGTTCGTTTTCGTGACCGCCTACAGCGACCACGCCCTGCGCGCATTTGAAGCCGACGCCACCGACTATCTCATGAAACCCGTCGATGAACAGCGTCTCGCCGACACGCTCGACCGTGTGCGCCAGCGACTGCATGAGAAAAAAGGCGTCGAACACGCCGAACAGCTTATGGAAGCGCTCACCGAGCATGCCCCCGAAGCTGCTGGCGAATTAGTAGAAGGCACCGACACGCTTGCCGCCAACCGCTTTGAAAAATTGATCAATATAAAGGATCGCGGCCAGATTTTCCGCGTCGATGTCGATACCATCGAACGCATCGACGCGGCGGGTGATTATATGTGCATATACACTGGCGACAACACGCTCATCCTCCGCGAAACGATGAAGGATCTCGAGCGCCGCCTCGACCCACGCCGCTTCCAGCGCATCCATCGCTCGACCATCGTCAACCTTGATCTGGTCAAACAGGTCAAGCCGCACACCAATGGCGAATGCTTCCTCGTGCTCGATTCAGGGGCGCAAGTAAAAGTGTCGCGCTCGTATCGCGACGTTGTTGCCCGGTTTGTTCACTAAAGACGGACCAGCCGCGTCCGGAACCAGTCGGTGAGTTCGTCTTCGCTGTGCTATTAACCTGCAACGCAAATCATCCGAATTGCAATAACGCCAGCATCTTCACGTCGATCACAACACCATCCCGCCGCCTGTCGGCAATGAAGCCCGCCAAGTCCGCCAATGCCACACGATGCACTATAATGTCCTCTCCCGGCACCCCGCCGCCTTCCCCCACCCGTGTCAGTCCATGTGCTCGGACGAATGTAAACGTCTCGCTGACCATCCCAGGTGATGACGCGAACGTGCCGATTATCTCGATATGATCGGGCCAATAGCCGGTTTCTTCCTCTAGCTCACGCGCCGCCGATGTTGTGACGCTTTCACCCTCGGTCTCGTCACCGATCAATCCAGCGGGAAGCTCCAGACAGCGCGCCTGCAACGGCACACGATATTGCTCGACCAACAGGACATGCCCGTCGTCGATCGCAAGTATAACCGCCGCGCCGATCCCCCGCGCACGACTGACATATTCCCATCTGCCGCGGCGCTTGGTGGTAACATATTTGCCCTGCCAGACGATTTCTTCGGGCTCGGACGTCAAAGTTCGATCACCCGATCACACAACTCATTCTTATCATCGGCAGCGCGCGGTAAATGTGCAGCCAGAATCCCGCCCACGCGCTCCACCGCTGCAATCATGCCATCGCTTACCCGCCCCACCGCCACATGCTCGATCATCGCCGCCATCGCGTCTCCCCATTCGGTATCGGGCACGCGCGTGTAGATCGCTTCGTCAGCGACAATCTCTGCCATATGCTCGCCCATCGACAGATAGATGAGAATGCCCGTCCGCCCCGTCGTCCGCTTTTCGGTGCCAACCTTGAACAGATCGATCGCGCGCCGCCGCACACGCCGCCGCCGTGTGGCCCTCGGCGTCAGCGCAAGGCGCAGCGGCATGATCGCAAGAATATAGCGCACGATCAGGAACACCGACGCCATCAGGAAAAACAGCAGCACATAAAGCGCGGACACTTCGCGCTCGCCCCATCCGCTCGTGATCAGGCTCAGGATCGCATCAGGCCAGGCCGGAAAAGCCGCAAATACGACCGGAACGAGCAGCATCGCGAGGATCGCATAATGCAGCCCGACATCATGATAGGCGTCCGACTGGTCGGCGATAATCGTAACGATTTCTCCTGCCGTGCCATCCTCTGCAGCACGTACCGCATTGCTCAGGCGGACATGGTCATCAGGATCAATATGCATCACCATCCCCCTGACGCGCCGCCGCCGCCGCCCGAGCCGCCGCCGCCCGAAAAGCCGCCCCCTCCACCACCAAAGCCTCCGCCACCGCCCCAGCCGCCGCCGTCACTGTCGCGGCTGTTCATTGCAGCGTTGATTGCGCTCCACAGAATGACTTCGCCTATGCCGCTGCCACTGCCGCGCCGGTGCCGCCGCCCGCCGAGACCGCGCAACAAGGGAAGGACCACGAAAAGCCCGATAAATGCCCAAAAGATCAGCGCGCTGGGGATACCGCTGCTTTCGGGCTGGCGCGCCTGCGCCTGTGCCGCGCGTGCTGCCGCTTCTTCGGGGGGCAGTTTGATCTGCGCTGCAATCGCGTCAACACCCGCGTCGATGCCTGCCGGATAATTGCCAGTCTTGAACTGCGGGATGATAATGGAATTGATAATCACGCTCGAATAGGCATCGGTCAGGACCGGTTCGAGCCCATAGCCGACTTCAATCCGCGTCCGCCGTTCGTTTGGCGCCACAATCAGGATCGCGCCGTTATCCTTTTCCTTGGTGCCCAGCGCCCATGTCCGCAGCAGGCGGTAGCCGTAGTCGGCAATGTCGCGCCCTTCGAGACTTGGGATCGTTGCCACCGCAAGTTGATGCCCGGTTGCCGCATTTATCGCCGTCAGCTTCGCGTTCAGCGCGGCTTCCTGTGCGGGATCGAGCAGGTTTGCGGCATCGACGACGGGTTCGCCGGCGAGGGTGGGAAAAGTTTGGGCATGGGCGGGGACTGTGCACAGCGCCAGAACGAGTGCGATGACCCCAAAAAAACCGTTTGCCCTGAGCTTGTCGAAGGGCTGCACTTTTCTTGATACCTCATAAAAGAAGGACAGGACTTCGACAGGCTCAGCCCAAACGGTTTTTTTCAACTAAAACTTCACCGTCGGCGCGCGGTCGGCATTGGGCGCGGTAGCGGTGTAGGTCGTCATCGGTTTCGACCCGTAAAATATCTTCGCACCGATCGCGTCTGGGAACGTGCGGATCGTCGTATTATACGCCTGAACCGAATCATTATAATCCTTGATCGAGACGTTGATCCGGTTCTCGGTCCCCTCGAGCTGCGACTGCAGCGCTAGGAAGTTCGCATTGGACTTCAGGTCGGGATAGGCCTCGACACTCGCCAGCAGCCGCCCGATCGAGCCCGACAATTGCCCCTGCGCCTGCTGGAAGGCTGCAACCTTGGCAGGGTCGGTCAGATCGCCTGCGTTCACCTGAACCGATGTTGCCTTCGCGCGCGCCTCGGTGACCTGGACGAGGACGCTCGATTCCTGCTTGGCAAACCCCTTCACGGTTTCGACGAGGTTGGGGATAAGGTCGGCGCGACGCTGGTAATCAGCCTGCACATTAGCCCATTTCGCCTTGGCATTTTCTTCGGCCGTCGGGATCGAATTGACCCCGCATCCCGCCAGCGACACGGCGGCGAGCGGGGCAAGCAGGGCGAGGCGGCGGTCAAACGTCATCGGGCGTCTCCTAAAACTGTTATGCGCGGCTAATACACAAGGGAGGGCCGCATTTGCAATCTTTGGGTGCCGCATGTCATTCTACAAGGGCAATAGGGGGAAAATGGCAATGACTATGGTTTCTGAGTTCAAGGCGTTCATCAACAAGGGTAGTGTCCTTGATCTCGCGGTCGGCGTCATCATTGGCGCGGCATTTGGCAAGATCGTTACGGCGCTGACCGAGGATTTCATCACGCCCATCCTCAGCATCCTGACGGGTGGCGTCGATTTCACCAATATGTTGGTGCCCATTGGTCCGGTGCCGGCGGGCACAGCCGCAACCCTGGACGCGATGAAAGCGGCAAATGTCCCCGTGTTCGCTTATGGCCATTTCATAACAGAGATTATCAATTTCGTAATTCTGGCTTGGGTCATCTTCATGATCGTCAAAGCGGCGAACAAAGCCTTCGTGCGCGATACTGTCGATGCGACGCCGGAGGACATATTGCTCCTGCGCGAAATCCGCGACGGCTTGAAGAAATAGGCCGACGATTCCCCTTCCGCCACCGGGAGGGGCAGAATCTTATATACCGCCTGCGACTGTATCGCGACCGCTCGATGCCAGACCATCCGCCAAGGCCTTGACGCACGCATCGAGCATCGCGCGCTCGGTCGATCGCACCACGAAGTTTGCGCCGACCTTACCGTCGCGAAAAAATGGATAACTGCCGATCTGGCACCCATCATGCGCTTTTTCGGTCGCGCGGAGCAATTCGGCGACTTCGCTCTCGGCAACCCAGCAGCCGACGGTGTCGCTCAACAATGGCTTGCCGCCCTCGAGCGTCCCCGATAGCGCTTCTAGCATCATCGACGTAATATGCGGCACGCCTGCCATGATAAACACATTGCCGTGGCGGATGCCTGGCGCGCCCGACATGCGGTTTTCAATCAGCGTCGCACCCTCGGGCACGCGCGCCATGCGCAACCGCGCCTCAGTCGCGCCGCCGCGTGTTTCGTAATAGCTTTGCAGGACTTCGACGGCCTTGGGGTGGTGGACGACTGCTACGTCGAGTGCCTTGGCGACTGCATCGACCGTTATGTCGTCGTGCGTCGGCCCGATGCCGCCGGTGGTGAACAGATAATCATTTCGTGTGCGCAACTGGTTCACGGCCTCGACAATGGCATCCTCGACATCGGGAACGACGCGGACTTCGCTCAGGCGGATGCCCTGCAGGTTCAGCCACAGCGCGACCTGGGCGATATTCTTGTCCTGCGTCCGGCCCGACAGGATTTCGTCGCCGATGACAGCAAGCGCTGCGGTATAGATGCGGTCGGTTTTCAAACTATCTCCGTTCGGGCTGAACTTGTCGGGCCGGAGGCGACCGAAGGTCAACCCTTGCCTTTCCCTTTACTCATGCACACGCAGAAGGACAGCTTAGGACAAACGGTTTTTTTTGAGTCCGATTGGTCTATATGACCCTCCATGACCACTTACGTAACTGCGTCGGCCGACAGCCGTGCCTCGCGCGACGGCACTATCAAACTCCACGGTCCCGAAGGGTTCGACGGAATGCGCGCTGCGGGGCAACTCGCGGCCAAGGTGCTCGATGGCCTGATCGCGCATGTCGTGCCCGGTGTCACCACCGGCGAACTTGATGATATTGTGCGCGCGCATATGCTTCGCGCCGGCGCCCTCCCCGCGACCTTGGGATACCGCGGGTTCACGCATAGCTGCTGCACGTCGATCAACCACGTCGTCTGTCACGGCATTCCCGGCGACAAGCGGCTGCGCGACGGCGACATCGTTAATATCGATGTGACCACGATCCTGAATGGCTGGCACGGCGACACCAGCCGTATGTTTCTGGTCGGCGACGTGCCGATCAAGGCGTGGCGTCTCGTCGATGTGACGTACGAGTGCTTGATGCTTGGTATCGGGCAGGCGCGACCGGGCAATACGATGGGTGATGTCGCGCACGCGATTCAGCGCCACGCCGAAAAGCACCGCTACGGCATTGTCCGCGATTTCTGTGGCCACGGGCTGGGCCGCCTGTTCCACGATGCGCCCGAAGTCGTCCATGCCGGTCGTCCGGGTGACGGGCCAGAACTGAAACCGGGCATGTTCTTCACCATCGAACCAATGATTAACATCGGCCGCGCCGACGTCAAAATGCTCGATGATGGCTGGACCGCAGTGACACGCGACAAAACGTTATCGGCGCAGTTCGAACATTCAGTGGGCATCACCGAATCGGGCTGTGAAATTTTCACCGAGAGTCCAGCGGGCTTGCACCAGCCCCCTTATTAAAGCGTTAACCATGAGGCTATTGTTGCCATTACGGTGGCGTATTCCGACGGTGCAAGTGTGCCGAGATAATTGGCCTGTTTAATGTCCAGCGTCGCAACCTTTTCGCTTCTGATCTTCGAAGGGATCGGTAGCTGAAGCGCAAAATGATCTGAAATCGGAATATCGCCCGGCCAATCGGCATGGTCGGCGTTGGTAATCATCAGTGCCCAACCTAGCGACCGGTCAGGCCCTAACGCTGGGCTGGAAATGAGGAGAGCTGGTCGGGATTGGACGCGATTGCTCTCGACATGCGGAAACGGCACCCAGACAACATCACCGGGTCGCAAGGACATCATAAGCACTGTCCGCTTCGCTCGCCCATTCGGTGAAATTGGCAAAAGGATTAACAAACGGATCGGTCGACATTTCTGAAACGCGGGAAAGCGTCACGCGATCACCGTCGATCTCATAGCCAACCCGATCGCCCGGACCTACGCCAAGCGCGCGGCGAACGGCCTGCGGAACGGTCGTCTGGGATTTGGCTGTGATGCGACTCATGATCATAAGAACAGCGTAAGGATTTTCCTTCCCCCCCGCAAGCCGCGATTCGCCAAAGTCCGAACAGCAAATTCTGCCCAAAATTCGGGCACTCGCCACGACTTTGCCTAATGCAAGTGCAACGCTGTTGCCGAAATCATCACATACGCACAGGATTGTTGCGCTGCGGCGATTGGCACGTTTATTGAAACATCAGGTCAGGGGTTCACCATGAAAAAGATCGAAGCGATCATCAAGCCGTTCAAGCTCGACGAAGTGAAGGAAGCGCTTCACGACGTCGGCGTCAGCG
>JAYUYR010000260.1:0-3954 GCA_043752405.1 Sphingomonas sp.
GTCGAACGCTTCTTCGCCATCTTCATAACCCTGCGGCTCGCCCTGCTCCTGATTGCCGTCACGGCGTGGCTGGTTTTCTTCATAACGGGCACGTGTATCGGCCAGTACCCGGAAATAATGGTCGCTGAACTGAAGGTAATATTCGGTCAGCACCCGGTCGCCCGATTGCTGGGCATCGCGTGCCAATGTCTTGTATTTTTCGAGCAACTGCGCTGCGTTTCCGCGCGACCGGTTGTCGATACGATTGCCATTGTCCTGGTTGCGGGCACCACCGTTGTTACCGCTTTGTGGACGCTGATTGTTATTGCTCCGGCCGCGACGGCGACCGTTCTGCTGACGATTGTTGATCAAGATGTGGTCGTCCTTAACAAGGGGCTCAAAAAAATTCCCTCTGCGCCCCCGTGCGTGCTGTCGTATCCGAACCGCCGGACGATCATCCGCTTCGCCGAGCCTCAAGCATCATGCCGGAAGCCGGGTACTGTTGGGGGTCAAGGGGCGGCGCATTCGCTTCGTAAAGCTGGGATGCGTTCGCCTCTTGATTCCTGTTTAGCGGCGAATGTTTAACGAACCAAGCATTATTTCTTCTGCGCGATCAAACAACGGTCGCGCCTGCCCAGATCGCGCCGGCAACTGACCGCAAAACCCTCGTTTTCGAGCAGTGCCGTGACCACAGTGGCTTGTGTGTGGCCAATCTCGATACAGGCGATTCCCACCGTCACCCGCGCCAGTTGCGGCACGAGTGTGCGGTAGTCGTCGAGCCCATCCGCCCCCGCAAACAACGCACTTGCAGGTTCATGATCCCGAATCTGGCGGTCAAGCTCAGCGCCTGCCTCGACATAAGGCGGATTGCATAACACCAGATCGAACGCCTGCTCGACCCCCACTGTCCAGTCACCCATCCGCATAACGGCCCGCCCCGGTGCAATCCGCACGGCATTCTGCGTTGCGATTTCGATTGCAGCCTCCGACGCATCGACGCCGACCCCCGTCGCATCACGCCACTGATCAAGTGCCGCCAGCAACAGCGCGCCCGATCCCGTGCCCAGATCGAGCACGCGCTTCGGCCCTGCCTCTCCGAAATGCGCAACCGCCGCATCGATCAACGTCTCGCTGTCGGGCCGCGGAATCAGGACGGCGGGCGTGACATCAAGGTCGATTGTCCAAAACCCCCGTGTCCCGGTGATATAGGCAACGGGTTCGTGCGTAAGGCGGCGCTCAATGAAACTGGCGAACTCAGCCTCATCGCGCGCAGCTTCCCGCAACAGCTTTGCATCGAGATCGGGCGTATCGGAAACAGCGGCAAGCGCCTCAATCACCCAACGCACCCAACCTTGCGGCCTCATCCTCGGAAATCAGCGCGCCGACCAGTTCTTCCATCGCACCCTCCAGAATCTCGGGTAACCGGTGCAGCGTCAAATTGATCCGGTGATCGGTCACGCGACCCTGCGGAAAATTATAGGTGCGGATGCGCTCGCTGCGATCCCCCGATCCGACCATCGCCTTGCGCGCACCCGACCGAGCATCGGCCAATCGCGATCGCTCCAGCTCATACAACCGTGTCCGCAGCACCTTTAGCGCCTTGGCCTTGTTCTTGTGCTGCGACTTTTCGTCCTGCTGGATCACGACCAGCCCCGACGGCAAATGCGTAATCCTGACAGCGCTGTCAGTCGTATTCACCGATTGCCCGCCCGGCCCCGAAGACCGATACACGTCGATCCGCAAATCGGCGTCGTTGATCTGGACATCGACCTCTTCGGCCTCGGGCAGCACCGCCACGGTCGCCGCCGACGTATGAATGCGGCCGCCCGATTCAGTCGCGGGCACGCGCTGGACGCGATGCACCCCGCTTTCGAATTTGAGCCGCGCAAACACGCCCTGCCCCGTCACCGACGCGACGACTTCCTTGAACCCGCCGACATCAGCCTCGCTGGCGGAAATCGTCTCGACCTTCCATCCGCGCAGTTCGGCATAGCGCTGATACATGCGGAACAGATCGCCCGCGAACAGCGCCGCTTCGTCCCCGCCTGTCCCAGCACGGATTTCGAGCATCGCCGCGCGCTCGTCGGCCGCATCCTTCGGCAAAAGCTGTAACGCCAGATCACGTTCGGCCCCGGGCAAAGCCTCGCGAATCTCGTGCAACTCCTCTTCCGCCATTTCGCGGATTTCGGGGTCGGCGTCCTTTAGCATTTCGCACATGACGACCTGCTCTGCACGCAAACGGCGCAGCTCGGCGGCGGACTTCGCAACGGGCTCCAGGTCCGAATATTCCTTCGAAAGCGCAATCAGCCGGTCAGTCGGCAAGTCGCCCCCCGCCAACTGCCCCTGCAAAGCCTCCCGCCGCGCTTCGATGGCGGCAATGCGTTCGTCGGAGATGGTGGGGGTCATGAGCGATTATCATTCAGAGGATCGCCGCCAACGACTGCCATCCCAAATTTTTCACGCCCTAAAATATTAAAGATGCGATCCAGAATCGCCCATTTAGGTTCACCAGCGCTAACAAGACTGAGGCGATTGCCAACATCATCCTTCACATAAACAAGAAGCGTATTCGGACGCTTCTTCGCTTTGGCCGCACGATCACGCGCCGAGCCTTTGAATGCTACCGTGGCTACGAAGTTCGCTTCACGAAGCTTGGCCGCGCATTGTTGCGCGATCGGCACATAATGCGGCTCATCTGGAATGACTTCAACTTGATACGGCTCGTCAGGCGCCTTAATCATCATCCCCAACCGCTCAATCCCCGCGGCCCAGCCAACCGCCGGCGTATGCGGACCACCCAAAGTCTCGATCAGCCCGTCATAGCGCCCGCCGCCAATCACAGTACCCTGCGCGCCCAGCCGGTCAGTAACGAACTCGAACGCAGTATGCCGGTAATAATCCAGCCCGCGCACCAGATGCGGCGCGATTTCATATGACACCCCCGCCGCGTCCAAACCTTCGCGGACCTTGCCAAAGAAATCCTCGGCGTTTGCGCTCAATGCCATCTTTGGCGCGCCGCTTACAATTTCTTGGTCTTTAGGGTCCTTTGAATCGAGAATCCGAAGAACGTTCTTTTCAAGTCTTATTTGGCTGTCTGCGCTCAAGCTAGACGAATAGGATGCAAAGTAGGCAGTATTGGCTGCGTACCAGTTTTGGCGTGACTCTTGATCGCCCAACGTATTGAGCTTCAGCGTCACACTCTCACTGATCCCCAACTCCCGCAGCAACTGATCAGCAAAGCACAGCAGTTCCACATCCGCCGCCGCTTCCGCCGCGCCGATCACCTCGGCGTCCAACTGATGAAACTGCCGAAAGCGCCCCTTTTGCGGTCGCTCATACCGAAACAGCGGCCCGTGCGTCGCGACTTTCAACGGCGCATATTGCTGCCACCCCTCAGTCAAGTACGCCCGCGCAATCCCAGCGGTAAACTCGGGCCGCAGCGTCAGCGAATCCCCGCCGCGATCCTCGAACGTGTACATTTCCTTCGACACGACATCAGTCGTTTCACCCAATGACCGCGCGAACACCGCCGTCGCCTCGAACACCGGCACTTCGATCCGCCCGAACCCATACAGCCGCCGCACGCGGTCAAACGTCGACACGACATGGTAAAAGCGATCCGCTTCCTCGCCGATCATGCTCTGCGTGCCGCGAATGGGGCGTGGGGTTTCGATCTTCGCCATAGGTGCGGCTCCTAATCGGTTTTCACGCACAGGTGCAACCAGCACCGTATGGCTTAGCTTGTCGAAGGACTGCCCTTCTTCTAGGCTCAGGACCTATTAAAGGGATTCCCACGAGCTTGGTGATGTGATTCAATGGCGGCGTAAGGAGGCGCTGGGTTCCGTCAGGGCAAGTTGCCCCCGCTCATAGCGAACTGCTAGGGTCAGGACTCATTGATCAAAGCCAGAAGATGATGGTGGCAGCGATGCAGATGGCGGACATGCAGGTGTGGGCGCATCGGTCGTAGCGGGTATG
>JAYUYR010000261.1:0-3951 GCA_043752405.1 Sphingomonas sp.
GCACCCGCCAACTTGATCGAGCGTACTCGTGGCCGTGTCTGGCAAAAGACCATCGACCGCGAAGATTTCGACGACGTGGCGGCCATGCACAATGTCATCTCCTCGCGGCTCTTCGCGGGGCGCACCATCGTTCATGTCATGGCCGACGACCGGCCCATCGGTTTCGATCCTGTCGATGCCGGGCTGGAGGATGTCTATTTCACGACGCTCGCTGACTCGCGCGCTGCGCAACCTGCGCTCGCGGCTTAAGGGAGCGACGACATGCTCTTCGGCATCGCCGGCTTCGAACTGCGCTATCAGTTGCGCAATCCGGTGTTCTGAGTCGCAGTTGCGATCTTCTTCCTGCTCGGTTTCGGCCTGACCGCCAGCGAGAATGTGGGCATTGGCGGCGGCGGCGCAGTCCATGAAAACGCACCATTCGCGATCGCGCTAGCGCTTGGAATATTTTGCCTTTTCTACCAGTTCGTGACAACATCGTTTGTCGCCAATGCCATCATCCGCGACGAGGCAACGGGCTTCGGCCCGATTGTGCGCGCAACATCGGTGATCAAGACCGACTTTGTGTTGGGGCGCTTTCTCGGCGGGTTGGGGATTGCCTTGCTTGGCTATCTGGCGGTCCCAGCGGGCATGGCGATGGGCGTTATGATGCCGTGGGTCGATCCGGAAACCGTGGGGCCGAATGGCCCGGGGCGCTATGCTTGGCATTTCCTGATCATCGCGGTTCCGAACATCGTCTTTTCAAGCGCATTCCTGCTGACGCTGGCGACGACGTTCCGGTCGATGATGGCGACCTATATCGGCATGATCATTTTCCTGATGGGCTATACGATTACCACCGTGATCCTGAGCAACGCGCCCGAGCAATTGCCGGTGTTCGCCAAGTTCGAACTGCTCGGCATCGCCGCCATGCAAGAAGCGGCGCGCTATTGGACGACGGCGGAACTTAATTCGCGAATGGTGCCGCTTGAGGGCAATTTGCTGATTAACCGGTTGTTTATTCTGGGGCTTTCGGTGGTGTTTATCGGCTTCACGTTGTGGCGTTATTCGATGGCGGATCGTCCGGCCTCGAAACGACAGGTGCGCAAAATGGCCAAGACCGAGGCGGCGGAGGCTAAGGCGGCAGCTACTATACCTTTGCTCACCGGCGGAACCGGCCGGCCGGTTTATGATGCTGCAGCGACGCGCGCGCAGCTTGGCGTGCGGCTGCGTACCGAGATCATGCAGGTGCTCAAAAGCCCGGGCCTGATCGTCATCCTGCTGCTCGCCATGTTCAACGCGTTGGGCGAGCTGTGGACGGGGCGGACGATGTAGGGCACGCAATCCTACCCGTTGACCGCAAATGTCATCGAGTCACTGCGCGACGGCTTCTCGCTGTTTCTGCTGATGATTGCGGTGTTTTACGGTGGCGAACTGGTCTGGCGCGAGCGCGACCGCAAGCTGAACGAAATTTTCGATTCCACGCCGACTGCCGACTGGATCATGTTCGTGCCCAAGGTGGTGGCGATTTTTATCGTGTTGCTGCTCGTCAATCTGGCGGGGCTGATCACCGGGCTGGTAACGCAGGCGATGCAAGGTACTGGCGGTTCGGCCTTTGGCCAATATCTCGGCTGGTTCGTGCTGCCGTTGACCATCGATATGCTGCTGATTGCGATCTTGTCGGTATTTATCCAGGTCGTCAGCCCAAACAAATATGTCGGCTGGGGACTGTTGCTGGTCTGGTTCGTGAGCGGGATTTTCCTGCGCAATTTGGGCTATACCGACAATCTCTATCTATATGCCCGGGGACCGCTCGAGCCGTTGAGCGACATGAACGGCAGCGGCGGCTTCTGGGTCGGGGCGATGTGGCTGCGGCTTTACTGGCTGTCGTTCGGCGTGCTGCTGATGACGGCGGCACACCTGATCTGGCCGCGTGGGACGGTGACCGCATTGCGCCCGAGGCTTGCCAACATACGCCACCGTTTCGGCGCGGTGCCAGCCACGGTCGGCGCGGTTGCGCTCGCCCTTATGGTCGGCAGCGGACTATATGCGCATCACAATATCAAGGTGCTGAACCAGTATCGCACAAGCGACTGGATGGAGGCGGAGACTGCGGCTTTCGAGAAGAAATATCTCAAATATGAAAAGCTTGTCCAGCCGCTGGTGACCGAGGTTAAAATCGACGCGGATGTCCGTCCCAAAGAGCGGCGGCTCGATGTCACCGGCAGCTATCTGCTCCTCAACGGCAGCGACAAGCCGATGAACCAGGTCCATGTCCGGCGCGGTGGGCTCGACGTAAAGTTCAGCCAGCTTGCCATCGAGGGGGCCAGCCGCGCGAGCCATGACGAACGGTTCGGTTACAGCATCTACCGCTTCGACCAACCGCTCGCCCCCGGCGCGACCGCGAAACTGAACTTCAAATCGCAAATCTGGCACCAAGGCTTCCGCAACGGCTCGCCTGGCACAAACGTCGCGCTAAACGGCACGTTCGTGAATAATGGCGACTTCGCGCCCGTCATCGGTATGGACCGTAACGGATTGCTGCGCGACCGCGTCGAGCGGCGGCGGCAGGGTCTGCCCGCCGATTTGCGCGCGGCAAAGCTCGAAGACATGAGCGCGACCGCGCACAATTATGTCGGTACCAACTGGGTAATGACCGACATCCGCGTCACCACCGATGCCGATCAAGTGCCGATCGCGCCAAGCGAGAAGATTGCCGAAACGACAGCGGGCGGTCGCCGCACCGCACGGTTCGTGACGCAGGCACCGATCCACAATTTCTATTCGATCCAGTCGGCGCGCTACAAGCTGGCCACGCGGCAGCACAAGGGCGTGGAGCTTACGGTCTATCACCACCCATCGCACGACTGGAATGTGCCCAAAATGCTCGATTCGTTGGCGGTTAGCCTCGATTATTACCAAAGCAATTTCGGCCCTTACCAGTTCGGCTATGCCCGCATCATCGAATTCCCCGGCTATTCCAGTTTCGCGCAGGCCTTTGCCGGAACGATGCCCTATTCGGAATCGATCGGTTTCGCCGCGAACACCAGCGACCCCGACGTGATCGACTATGTGACCTACGTCACCGCGCACGAGCTGGGCCATCAATATTGGGCGCATCAAGTGGTAGGTGCGAACATGCAAGGGTCAACCGTCACCTCCGAAACGCTTGCGCAATATTCGGCGCTGATGGTGATGAAGAAGATTTACGGGCCGGAGAAAATCCGCCGCTTCCTGAAATACGAACTCGACGATTATCTGTCGGGCCGTCAGGGCGAAGCGATCCAGGAACTGCCGCTCTACCGTGTCGAGAACCAGGGTTACATCCACTACCGCAAGGGCTCGCTGGTCATGTATCTGCTTCAGGAGCGGCTGGGCGAGGCGGCGGTCAACCGGGCACTGGCGCGGTTCATCCAGACATACAAGTTCAAGGGCGCGCCCTATCACCGCTCGGTCGACTTGATCGCCGAGCTTCGCAAGGAAGCGACCACGCCCGAACAGCAGGCGCTGATTACCGACCTGTTCGAGCGGATCACGATTTACGATCTCAAAGCAACCGAAGCCAAGGTTACCAAGGCTGCCGATGGCCAGTGGCTGACCACGATCACGCTGGAAGCAAAGAAATTCTACGCCGATGGCAAGGGTGTCGAGAAAGCCGCTGCACTCAACGAAGCCATCGAGGTCGGGCTGTTTACCGCCCGTCCGGGTATCGGCAAGTTCGACCGCAAAAACGTGCTGGTGATGAACCGCCAGCCGCTCAAGGGCGGGCGACAAATGATTACGCTGAATTCAAAGGCCAAGCCGACGGTTGTCGGGGTGGACCCGTATAACTTTTACATCGACCGCAATTCGGACGACAATCTGATCGAGGTGACCAACTAAAAAACGATGGCGGTCATTCCCCGAACTTTGCATCTCCACAAATGCGGCGTGAAGCTGTCATTCAGATATAGCTTACCGAAAGGCAGGTTTCGG
>JAYUYR010000262.1:0-3950 GCA_043752405.1 Sphingomonas sp.
CCAATCCTATAACGAAAGGGCGTAAAGACATGGTGCACGTCGCGTTAAGCGAACCGCAGGAATGATTAAAATGCTGCAAAATCAACTCAATAAAGCAACAATTTGCGCCGTTCTTTGACCCAATCGGCTTCATCGCCCAGCGTTAAGTTATCGAAGTCGGCAGGCGTCGCATCCCGATTATCGACCCATTCGCGCAATGCCGGACCTCCGTTAATGACATCGATCGCCAGCTTGCCGAACGCATATTCATACGGGAAATCGCGCCATAGTGGATAGTCGGGGTAGAGATTGCGGATCGCCTTGAACGCTAGTGTCTGCGCACGCCACGGCTGGAATTTATCGTGGTCGTAGAACCCGCCCTCGACATGGAATTGCACCCCGTGACACAACGTCCCGACATGTTTGTGGAATGTCGGCTCGAACCAGATTTCGCGCAAATGACAGCCGCGCAGCCACTGTGGTGCCACCCGCTGCATTTCGGCCATGACGGCACGTGCATCAATATCGGGCGCACCGAACAGTTCGAGTGGGCGCGTCGTTCCCCGCCCTTCGGATAGCGTGGTTCCTTCCAGAAGGACCGTCCCCGCATAGGCGCGCGCCATCGCCAGGTTGGGCGCATTCGGGCTTGGGTTGATCCACAGTCGATCCGTTGGCCAGCCGAACCCGGGCGCAGCATCGGGTGCCCAGCCCTCCATAGCGATGACGCGATAGTCGACATCGAGCTTTAACATGTCGATGAACCAATGCCCCAGTTCGCCCAATGTCATCCCGTGGCGCATCGGCATCGGCCCTGCGCCAACGAAACTTTCCCAGCCCTCGCGCAACGTCAGCCCCTCGACCGGTCGACCTGCCGGATTCGGGCGATCGAGCACCCAGACCGCCTTGTTATGTTCGGCCGCCGCCTCCAGGATGTATCGCAGCGTGGTAATGAACGTGTAGATGCGACAGCCCAAGTCCTGCAGGTCGATCAGGATCGTATCGAACGTCCCCATCGACTGCCCGCTCGGCCGCCGCACTTCGCCATACAGGCTGAACACCGGAATGCCGTGGACGGGATCGGTGAAGTCTGGCGACTCCATCATATTGTCCTGTTTGTCCCCGCGCAGCCCGTGCTGTGGGCCGAAGGCAGCAGTGACGTTAAGCCCGCTGGCAATAAGCGCATCCAGCGAATGTGTCAGGGCTTCGGTCACCGAAGCCGGATGAGCGAGCAGCGCCACACGCTGGCCCTGCAACGGTGCGCGCAATTCAGCGTCAGCGAGCAAGCGATCAATACCGAATTTCATGGCTGGGTTGCTGCCGGAAGCGTCACCACAAAGCAATCAGGATGATGAAAATCAGGCGCCCCCGGCGGGTGCGCCAGCGCCCAATATGATTTGGTGCCGCCGGTTTCTTCGATGACGGCGCAAATGGCGAGATGGACAACGCCGGGCGGTAGTTCGGAAAAATCAGCATCCACGTCATAGCACAAAGTCGTGCCTGTCTCCTCGACGGACTCGATATGAGGCTCAACGGCCAGTGACTGATCTTTCATTCCCTTGCGATAATCGTCGAAACTATAAGCAGCCCATTGTCCCGACGGCGATGCGTTGAACTCGACGTAGCTTGTGCCACCGCACGGTTTCACGAAAAGCTCGAAACATGTTGTATTCCATAATCCGTTGGCACGCTCCCAACTGGCGGGCGCAGGAATAACCACATCCTTGCCGTCAGAGATCGAAAAGCGCAGCATCAATTCATTGAATGGTGCACTGCCAATCAGTTCAACGGTCACCGCAGAAACGCTTCTTGGCGGGGTTTCGCCGTGACAGATCAAGTGCAAGGCTTCGACGGGCAACATTGCTTGCGTCTAAATGAAAGGACAAGGCTTCGACAAGCTCAGGCCAAACGGTTTAGGGGGAACCATGGCATACGAATCAGCCCTCCTCCGCCTGCTCTATACCCGCGGCTATATCCACCAGATGACCGATGCAAACGGTCTCGACACGCTCGCACAGAAGCAGGTTATCCCCGCTTATATCGGGTTCGACGCCACAGCGCCGTCGCTTCATGTCGGCAGCCTTGTCCAGATCATGATGCTGCGCCGTCTGCAACAAGCAGGGCACAAGCCGATTGTCCTCATGGGCGGTGGCACGACCAAGGTCGGCGATCCGTCGGGCAAGGACGAATCGCGCAAGCTGCTGACCGATGCCGACATTGCCGCCAACATCGCCAGCATCCGCCGCGTTTTTGAGCGTTTCCTAACATTCGGAGATGGTCCGACCGATGCCGTCATGGTCAATAACGCCGACTGGCTCGATGCGCTCGACTATATCCCGTTCCTGCGCGACGTCGGCAAGCATTTCACGATAAACCGGATGCTGACTTTCGACTCCGTCAGGCTCCGCCTCGAGCGCGAACAGCCGCTGACTTTTCTCGAATTCAACTACATGATCCTCCAGGCCTATGATTTCCTCGAACTGTCGCGCCGCACGGCGTGCCGCCTGCAGATGGGCGGCAGCGACCAGTGGGGCAATATCGTCAACGGCATCGAACTCACGCGGCGCATCGACGGCGCGCAGATGTTTGGCCTCACCACGCCGCTCATCACGACGGCGGACGGCGGCAAGATGGGCAAGACGGCGGCAGGCGCAATCTGGCTCAACGAAGATGCGCTGCGCCCCTATGATTACTGGACGTTCTGGCGAAACACGCAAGCGGCCGATGTTGGCCGTTTCTTGCGCCTGTTTACCGATCTGCCGCTCGATGAAATCGGACGTCTCGAATCCCTGCAAGGCGAGGAAGAGAATGAGGCGAAGAAAATCCTTGCCGATGCCGCCACCGCGCTTGCACATGGCGAACAGGTTCAGGGCGATGCCCTTCCCAGCCACGCCATCACGACCGATGCCATCAATATTGTCGATGCGCTGCTCGCACTCGGCTTCGTCGCTTCAAAAGGCGAAGCCCGGCGCCTCATTGCCGGGGGCGGTGCGCGCATCGACGGCGAAAAAGCGGGCGAAGACAGTCTGATCACTCCAGGCACCGCCCCCGTGCGCATTTCGGCAGGCAAGAAACTTCACGGCCTCATCATACGGTAAGCGGCGCGTTAACGCTGTCTATTTACCCGCACGTCGCAATCGTGGCGCATTATGCACCCATGATAGCCACGGCCCCGGACATAACCAGCAACATGCTCGACTCCGAGCGCCGCAAACGCGATCGCGAATCGGTCGCGCTCGACACGCTGATGTGCAACCGCGAGGGGCAGACCTTCGGCGCACAGATCCTCAACCTGTCGAACGGGGGCTTGATGGCGACGACCGAAGCGCAATTGTGCGAGCGTGATCCCGTCCGCATCGACCTGCCGACCATTGGCTGGGTTCGCGCGACCGTCGTCTGGGTTCTAGCCGACCGCGTGGGCATGGAGTTCCGCGATCCGATCGATCCCGAAGAACTCGCCATTTTTTGCCGGCTGTTCGCCTAGCCCGACCGCAGCAGCGCAACTGCCGCATCACGTTCGAACAGATAAAGCGCCGCCCGTGCCGCTTGCCCCCGCACCCCGTCTAACCCCCCGTCGCGGTCCACCAACAGCCGCGCGTCATCGGTTGCAACGGGGCTGAATTCGTGAACCTGTTCGGCGGTCGCTAGCCGAAAGCGTGCCTCACCCGATTGCTTGGTCCCCAGCACTTCGCCGCCACCGCGCAGTCGCAAATCCTCTTCGGCAATGCGGAACCCGTCGTTGGTTTCGCGCATCAGCGCCAGCCGCGCACGCGCCGTTTCGCTGAGACCGTTGCCGCGCAGAAGCAGGCAAACCGACTTTTCGGCCCCGCGCCCGACCCGCCCGCGCAACTGATGTAACTGGGCAAGGCCAAAGCGCTCGGCGTCCTCGACCACAATCAATGACGCATTGGGCACATCGACCCCGACTTCAATAACCGTCGTCGCGACCAGCACTTTCAACGCACCCCCCGCAA
>JAYUYR010000263.1:0-3947 GCA_043752405.1 Sphingomonas sp.
ATGTCCTGCGCCAACACCCGGCCTTTGGCACCGACCCGCGCGGCGAGACGGATCGTATAATAGCCTTCGCCCGCGCCAATGTCCGCCACAGTCATGCCGAGTTTGACACCCGCTCGGTCCATCACGCCCGTCGATTCACCTGCCTTGTCGCGGCTGTCTTCATCCGACCAACGGGATGACACGATTTCAGCGACCGGTCGCGCCGCCGCCGGAAATTGGGTCTGCGCAGGCGCGTTTGCCGCCGTGCCATTGTTGCAGGCGGTGAGAAGAAGCATTGCCGCCCCACATATTAAAAATGGACTGGCAAACCGCATCTAGTCCACATCCTCCACGACAACCTTTTCACCCGTCACCCGCTGCGACAGTGCCGCCGCCATGAACCGGTCCAAGTCCCCATCAAGCACATCACTGGGCGAACTCGACACCACACCGGTGCGCAAGTCTTTTACCATCTGATAGGGCTGCATGACATAGGAACGGATTTGGTGACCCCAGCCGATGTCGGTTTTAGACGCAGCGCTCGCGTTTGCTTCAGCTTCTCGCTTTTGCAGTTCGTTTTCGTAAAGCCGCGCACGGAGCTGGTTCATCGCTTCAGCCTTATTCTTGTGCTGGCTGCGCTGGTTCTGGCACTGAACAACGATGTTGGTCGGGATATGCGTGATCCTGACAGCGCTGTCGGTCGTGTTGATGTGCTGCCCGCCCGCGCCCGACGCGCGATAGGTATCGATGCGCAGGTCGCTTTCAACAATATCGATGTCGATATTCTCGTCGACGACCGGATAGACCCAGACGCTGGCAAAGCTCGTCTGGCGCTTGTCGCCGCTGCCGAACGGGCTGATCCGCACGAGCCGGTGCACACCGCTTTCGGTCTTGGCATAGCCATAGGCGTTTTCACCCTTGAGCAAATAAGTGACCGACTTGATCCCCGCCTGATCGCCCGCATGATAATCGATCGTTTCGACTTTCATCCGCCGCCGCTCGGCCCAGCGCGTGTACATGCGGCCAAGCATTTCGGCCCAGTCATTGCTCTCGGTTCCGCCCGCCCCGGCGTTGACTTCGATATAGGTGTCGTTCGCATCGGCCTCACCCGCCAGCAGGGCTGCCACTTTGTCGCGTTCCGCCCGCTCGGCCATCACCGCAAGCTGCGCGACACCATCATCGACCATGCCGTTATCGCCCTCGGCTTCGGCCATTTCCATCAGCTCGACTGTGTCATCAAGTTCGGCTTGAATTGCCCGCGTCGCACCGATAGCTTCCTCGAGCCGCCGACGTTCGCGCATGACGACCTGAGCTGCCTTGGGATCATTCCACAGCGACGAATCCTCGACCATCGCATTCAGCTCTTCGAGCCGCGCGAGCGCACGGTCCCAGTCGATGAATCGGCGTAACAGCGCAAGCGCGGCGTTGATCTGGTTAATATAGGCTTGCGCTTCGGCGCGCATGGTCAGTTCCTAAAATCGTTGGGGAAGGCGTTAATAAATTCCGCCCTGCTTCTCAAGGAAGTCGCTGTCGGGACGGCTTTTCGGTGCAGCCTTGAGCGCTTCTGCTTTTGGCTTTTCAACAGCAGGCAGCGCATCGCGCCTGATCGACCGGCGCGGTTCGCTTTCGGGCTTGAATGCTTCCCAGATAACCGCAGCCTTGGGGTCTTTGTCATTGGGGAACGCCCCGTAAACGCGCTTGCCCGAACGCCGGTCGATCCGCACCATCCGGACACCGCCCGCCGCGCGGAACGGCACCACCGGCATGTCCTTCATGGCGGGTTTGGCAAAGGCTTTGAAGATGGGAGCCGCGATCACCCCCCCTTGCGCCGCGCCACCCAGCGAGCGCGGCTGGTCATAGCCCAGATAAACGCCCGCAACCAGATCCGGCGACCCGCCGACAAACCACACATTGGTCGGTCCCGATGTCGTGCCCGTCTTGCCAAAAAGCGGCCGGTCGAGGTCGCGCAACACGGTTGCTGTGCCGCGTTGAATCACGCCGCCGGTGATGTGAATGATCTGATAGGCAGTCATCGGATCGACAATCTGCTTGGTCCGTGACGGCGGGCGCGGCATCGGCTTGCCGTCCCACTCCGGCATGTTGCATTTCTCGCATGGTCGCGTGTCGGCACGGAAGATGACCTTGCCGCGCCGGTCCTGCACGAAATCGACCAGCGTCTGCGTCAGCGCGCGTCCGTTGTTGGCGAAAATCGAATAGGCATTGACCATCCGCGCAACGGTCGTGTCCCCTGCCCCCAGTGCGATCGCGAGCACTGCAGGATAGGTTTTGCCCGGCTCGCTGACGCCCAAATCGGCGGCAAGTTTGACGATATTGTTCATCCCCGTCTGACTGGCGGCGCGCACGGTCATGAGGTTGCGCGACTGTTCGATACCCCAGCGCATCGTCTGCTGACCGGCACCGCGCATATTGCCGAAGTTTCGAAAGCATTTCTGGCCGAGCCGCGCACTTTGATAAACGCAAAACGGCCCGTCGATGATGATCGAGGCGGGCGTCATCCCGTGATCGAGCGCCGAAGCATAGGCAATCGGCTTGAACGTCGATCCCGACTGGCGCAGTGCCTGCGTCGCGCGGTTGAACGACTGGATGCGCGCATCGAAACCGCCCTGCATGGCCAGCACTTGCCCGGTATGGGGATTTTCGGCGACCATTCCGCCCGAAATCTCGGGCACACTGCGCAGGCTCCAGCCGCTACCCTCGGGTGCGACCGCGATCACGTCACCGGGATTTAGCGCGTCAAATGCAGTTCCGCCCCCGCGCTTGACCATCTGGGCGGCATAGGCCGGCATCGTTCCCATCGTCCCGTCGGCAAAGCCCAACTGCGCCGAGCCGTCGCTTTTCGCCAGCACGACTGCGGCGCGCCAGTCCTTATATCCCACGCCAATGTTTGCCGCCGAAAAAGCCTGTTGCCACTTGTCGGCGATATTCACTTTGCCGATCGGCCCGTGCCATCCCCGCCCGCGATCAAAGCGCAGCAAGCCCTCACGCAGTGCGTCCTGCATATAACCCTGCATCTTCGGGTCGAGTGACGTTCGCACCCACAGCCCGCCCGAATATACCGAAAATTGCCCGTCCTTGGCGGTTTCACCGAACTTGCCGATCAGTTGGCGACGCACTTCCTCCATGAAATAATCGCCGGAGCTTTCGTCCTTGGGCAACGACCGAGAGACAGTGACAAAGGGTGTCGCCACCGCAGCGTCATGGTCAGACTGACCGATAAAACGGTTTCTGAGCATTTCGCCCAGCACCCAGTTGCGCCGTTCCATCGCGCGCCCGGCGAACTTGGCGCGGCCATAGGTTTCGGGCGCCTTGGGCAAAATCGCCAGGAACGCCATTTCGGGCAGCGTTAGGTCACCAACATCCTTATCGAAATAGGCGCGTGACGCGGCCTGCACCCCGAATGAATTCCGTCCCAGCGCGATCTGGTTAAGATACAGCTCCATGATCTGCTGCTTGGTCAGCGCCGCCTCGATACGGTAAGCAAGGATCGCTTCCCTGGCCTTACGCGAATAAGTCGCTTCGTTGCCCAGTAGCAGATTTTTGGCGACCTGCTGCGTGATCGTCGACGCACCAACCTTTCGACCCGACCGCGTGAAATTGGTGAACACAGCCCGGACAATGCCGGGATAATCGACACCGCCATGTTCAAAAAATGTCTTGTCCTCGGCCGCCATATAGGCCTTCACCAGCATTGGCGGAAATTCCTCAAAGGCCAGTTCGACGCGGCGTTCGCGGGCATAAGACTGGATCGGCGATCCGTCATAAGCTCGGACGTTGGTCGGCAATGGCGGCTCGTATGCGAGCAATTGCCGTTCGTCGGGCAGATTGCGCGCAAACAACAGCCAAATGATCAGCCACCCCAGCATTAAAAACCCGAACAGAATCACGGCAATCCGCGCCCAGCGGTTGGCCCGCATCTGCGCAACCCAGCCAAGGTCGCGTTTAAGGCT